>JBCCQL010000067.1:0-10915 GCA_039024355.1 Planctomycetota bacterium | reverse complement strand
GTTCTCCGCCCAGGCGCCGGGCTCGCCGCCAGCGATCCGCCGGCAATAGTCGGTGCGGCGGGCGGCGTCTCGCTTCCCGGCCCTGCCGAACTCTCCACTGGCCGTGGCGAATGATGCGCATCGAACAAACGGTACGCAGCGCCGTGGCCGGCGCCGTTGGGTTGGCCCTGGGCGGCTTGGCGGCGGTGCAGCGGTGCGTGGTGCCGGTGGCGGCGCGGTCCCAGCCGAGCGCGATGCTGCGGATCGAGGATGCACGCCGGCCGGCCGTTGCGTTGACCATCGACGACGGCCCGTCCGCCCGCACCGCGGAGGTGCTTGACCTGCTGGCCGAGCACGGGGCGACCGCAACGTTCTTCGTGCACACCGACCACATCGACGCCACGCCCGGCGGCGAAGCGTCGGTCCGCCGGATTCTGCGCGACGGGCACGAGCTCGGCAACCACATGCCGAGCGACACGCCCAGCATCGCCCTGAGCGACGAAGCGTTCGCCGCGGCGTTCGCGGAGAGCGACGCCCGGCTCCGCGGGTTGGGCGCCCTGCCCCGCTTGTTCCGGCCCGCCGGCGGCGCCTACAGCCGCAAGAAGATGGACGCCGTGCTGGCCCGCCACGGGTACGAGCCGCGGTACGTGCTGGGCTCTTACCTGCCGTGGGACGTGGCGATCCCGCTGCCGGAGCGGTACGCGGACCACCTCGCGGGGCTCGCGTACCCGGGCGCCATCCTGGTGCTGCACGACGGCGATCACACCGGCCCGGCGCGGATCGAACGCACCCTCACAACACTCCGCCGCCTGCTGCGGCGGCTCACCGAGCGGGGCTACGCGGCCCGGTCCATTGCCGACGCTCGTGCGGCCCAGTTGTGAGCCGCGGCGTGTCGAGACGGGCGTGGCACAATTTTTCGTGTGCCGCGGCCGGGCGCCGCGCCAGATTTGGCAACAGCGGCGTGGCTTTGTCAGAACCGGCGGCCTGTTGGCGCCGGAATTTTGCTTTCTTGTCGCCGCGACACGCCGAAAACGCCGCTCGCGGGCACAAGGTGCATCGGCCGGATTGTCACGCTACCAGCCGGATCGCAAAACTTCGACAACGGTTCTTGGGCCGCCAGACGTAGGCCACGCGAAACGGTTTTTAGCCACCCCGCTACGCACCGCGGGATTGGCCTGGGCGTCACGTCGCCAAGCGGACAAGCTGCAGGCACACGAAGCCGACGCCGATGGCCGCGAAGATCGACCGGGCGGTGTCGAACCAGCCCGGCACATCGGACGCCGACGCCGCTGGCTGGCCCACGCCGGGGATCAAGGCGACGACCGGCGGCGGCGGTGATGGCTGCCCGGTGATGGCGTTGGCCGCGGGCAGCGTGGCGGTTGGTCGCTCGGTGGACGGCTCGCCCGGCGCCGATCGGTCTGCCGCCGCAAGGGCGCCGTAACGATCGACCGGTTCGCTGCGGGCCGGCGGCGGTGCGAGATCGCGCCGCGCCATCGTTGCGGCCACGCGTTGCGGCGCGTTGGCGGGCGGCGGCGCCGAAGCGATCGCCGTGTTCGCCGGCCGGCCGACGCCTGCAGGATTGCCGGGCGTTTGTATGCCGGGCGACAGCGACGCCAAGAACCGCCCTACCCTGCCCCCAAAGCTGCCGAGCGTGGTGCCCTGCCCGGAGCCAAACAGCACGCCGGCCACTTCGCCCCGCTGGTTTAGGATCGGCCCGCCGGAGTCGCCCTGCCGGGCCGCGACGTCCAGCTCGACCAACTCTTGCGGCAGGCCTACGCCCGGCGCGTAGTACTCGGTGCACCGGCCAGTCGCCTCGCGGTACGGGCCGGGTCCGTAGCCGCAGATGGTCAGCGGGTCGCCGGGCCGCGGCGCCGCGGACGCCAGCCGCAGGGGCGAGGTTGGCGGGCGCCAGATCACCAGCGCCGCCAGGTCCCAGTCGTCGTCGAGCTTGAGGCTGCGGGCCCGGCTGCGGAAGCCGCTGGGGAACAGCACCTCGATCGGCCCGGTGGCGTCTCGCACCACGTGCCAGTTGGTGACGACCAGGCCGTACTCACCGCGGGCGTCGATCAGGGCGCCGCTGCCCTGCGCTACGCCGTCGGCCTCCTGCACCACGATCCGGGCGACCGCCGCGCGCGGCGCCTGCGCTGATGCCAAGCCGGCGGCGGCGAGCGTCACGAGCGATGCAAACAGGGCGGCAGACAGGCGGCGGGTGGCGGGCACGATGGTCGTCTCGGCGAGGCTTGCTGGTTTACCGCCCTACCGTGTTCAGCCGGGGCCGGGCTGCGGCAGCCCTTGTTGCCGCGCCGCGTGGCGATGCGCCTGGCGATCGAGGATCAGGTCGAGCAGCCGGGCGCGTAGCCGCTGCACCTCCGCGGCGTCGGCTCGGCGCGGCAGGCACGGTGGGCTTTCGCCGCGTGGCGTGGCGGATCGGTTGGGGTGAGGCGGGAGCGGGCGGGCCGCGTCATCAACGCCCGCCGGCGTGGCCCCAGGCGTCGCGTGGGGGCCTGGCGAGTAGGCGTTCGCTGCGTTGGTGTCCGCGGAGGGGTCCGTAGGGAACGGGATCATTCGGGTCCTTTAGGCTGCGATGGGTCGGCCGCCCTTGAGTTCCTCCGTGCGGTGCGGGAAGTCTTCGCCGTGGTTGTAGGTTGCTTTCAGTCGCTGCAGCTCTTGGCGGAAGGCTTGCTCGGCCAGTTTGGTAAGCGTCATCCGTGCGGGGTAACCGGCCAGGTGGAACACGGCGTCGCGTGCCTCGTCCAGCAGGTCGGGGGGCAGGTAGAGCGTGGCCCGCACCTTGGCGGGCGTGGGCCGGTGGACGCGGATCTGGGGCGTGTCAGGGGGCGTGTTCGGCATGGGTGTGTCTCTGCGGTGGCGTGCGTTTAAGCGGGGCGACGGGTTACGTCACCGGGGTGTGACGTTGATCCTGATGCGATGGTGTGTCTGTACGTCGGTGAGGTGGGGCATCGGTGAGGCGGGGCGTCGGTGTGGTGCGGAGTCATCGTGGCGTGTGCGGCAGAAGGCCGCGCGTGCCGCCCCGGCATGTCACTCATCGGACGCCTGCCGAAAGCGCTGCAAACGTAGGACGTTGAGCCGCACGCCCACCGCAGCCGGCGCCGCTTGCCCGGCCGGCAGAAGCGGGAGCGCCTCGGCGGCCGGCTCGTCTGCAGGGCTGGCCGCTGGGCCGGATGCTGGGCCGGATGCCGATCGAACGGCCCGCCTCAGCGCAAAAAAGCGGCGCCCACGCCGAGCGCGGGCGCCGCGGTTCCGATCTGACCGGTTGTCTCCAGTCGCGGCGACACGAGACCCGAGCGGAGGGGCCGCCCATGTCGATGCATCGGGTCGATGCATCCGGTCGATGCACCAGTTCGGTGCAGCGGGTCGCTGCGGCGGGGCTGGGCCCGCCCGCGCCTACGCCGGTTCGGCCGGCGGCGTGGCGTCGGCGCCTTCGCCGCTCTGGTCGTCGCCGCCCTCTTCGGGGTCGCGCTTGGGCGTGTTGCCACGCGCTAGCTCGTACGCCAAGAAGCAGCCGATGCCCATCACCGCAAAGTCAAAACCTGACGCGCCGGCGGACGGCTTCGGCCTCTGCTTGGCGGCCGCCGCTGCTGCCGCATCGACGGGCGCGGACTCCATCTCTTGGTCCGGCTCACCCGCGCCCGCGGCCCCGTCGGCTTCGGGGGCCTCGTTCTCTTCTTCTGCTGGCTGGTCGGCCGCAGCGGTGTCGGGGGCGATGGGCTTGTCGAGGTCGCCCTGGTTCACCTTGGCGATCCGCGCGGTGGACGACAGCTGCGACGAGCCGAAGATGGCCGCCAGGGCGATCAGCCCCGCCGCCGCGCCCCGCACGTAATTGGCTTGCTGCTTGACACTGGGGTCGAACTTGCGGACGCAAAACCCGGTTAGCACGCCGGTGACCACCGGGAACCAGGCGGCCTCGCCAATGGTGGACTCGATCCCGACGTGCGCCGCCAACCCCGCGGCACCGCCGATCACGGCGCCCAACAAGCCTTTGCCAAGATTCATATTTCGCACCCCGGGGCCCGGGCCCCTGCAGAAGAGATGTGGGAAGAGACAACCGAACCGCCGGGGGCGGGTCATCCGCCCAGGGCGTGGCTGCAGTCTACGGCCATCCGTATCCCGCCGTCAAATTTGCCTCGCGGCTTGTACGAGCGGCTTGGGCCCCGCGTCCTGTTGAATCACCCCGCCCGGAATGCCTGCATGGGCGCCCTGCCCCGCCCTATCGGCCGCGGCTACCGTGTGCGTCCGCTGGCGGCATACACTACGCCAGCCGCTGCAACGCCCTCCGCACATCTAGCCACGCCGCAAACCGATGAGCCAGCCGCTAAAGATCGCCGTAATCGCCGGGGACGGCATCGGGCCCGAAGTCACGGGCGCCGCGCTCCGTGTGCTGCAAGCGGCGGCCCCCGGCCATGGGCTGGACTACACCACGGCGGAGCACCCGTTCTCGGCCGCCCACTTCCTTGAAACGGGCCACGTGCTCGACGACGCCGACATCGCCACGCTCCGCGCGTGCGACGCCATCCTGCTGGGCGCGGTGGGCGGGCTGCCCAACGACCCGCGGCTGGCGGGCGGCGTCATCGAAAAAGGCATCCTGCTGCGGCTGCGGTTCGAGCTGGACCAGTACATCAACCTGCGGCCCGTGACGCTGTACCCGGGCATCGAGACGCCGCTCAAGGGCAAGGGCCCGGCGGACATCGACTTTGTGTGCGTCCGCGAGAACACCGAAGACCTGTACTGCGGCCTGGGCGGCATCCTCCGCGCGGGCACGCCGCACGAGGTGGCCAACCAGACGATGGTGGCCACGCGGATGGGCGCCGAGCGGTGCACCCGTTACGCGTTTGAGCTGGCTAAGACCCGCCGGCGGAAGCACCTGACGCTGGTGCACAAGACCAACGTGCTGACCTACGCCGGCGAGACCTGGCGCCGGGCATTTGATGAGCTGGCCGCCGAGTACCCGGATGTCTCCACCGGCTACCACCACGTAGATGCCTGCTGCATGTACATGGTGACCACGCCCGAGGTGTACGACGTGATTGTCGTGCCCAACATGTTTGGCGACATCATCACCGACCTGGGCGCCGCCATCGCCGGCGGCATGGGCATCGCTTCCAGCGGCAACCTGAACCCCAGCGGCGCCGCGCCCAGCATGTTTGAGCCCGTCCACGGGTCGGCGCCCGACATCGCCGGGCAGAACGCCGCCAACCCGATCGCGGCGATCGACTCGCTCGGCCTGCTGCTGCGCGAAACGGGCCGCATCAAGGGTAGCGGCCCGGCCGTCGCGTGCGGCGAGCAGATCGGCGCCGCGGTCCAGCGCGTTACGCCACAGTTTGCCGGCAAGCGGCTGGACCGCTCGGGCATGGCGACCGACCAGATCGCTCAGCTGGTGATCGACGCCCTCGCGTGACCGGCGGTGTAATTTCGCGCCGCGCTAGTTTCGTTGCCGGCCTGCCCGCGGTGCGGCGACGCGGGGCGCCTGCCGGCGGGCGAGGCTCAGCTGGTGCACCTTTTGCTGCCATGCCTGCAGCTCTCGGTCGCCCGGCCGGCGTGATAGGCACCACCGCACGTGCGGGGCGGCGTCTTCCAGCCGCCCGGCCTTGGCGTAGGCCGACGCCAGGCACCGGCGGGTGGCGTAGCACGGGTTGGCCGCCGCGGCCGCGCGCTCGGCGTGCTCGATGGCCACAGCGTGCCGGCCAAGGTCTTGCTCGATCAGGCTCGCCAGCCGCCACGCCGGCTCGCAGCAGGCGGCCGGGCCCTGATCGCCCGGCGGCTGCTGGGCCGCCAGCTCCGCGGCGTAGTCGGCGATGGCCCGCAGGTCGGCTGGCCGGCTCTGTTGGCGGTAGTAGGCGTGCACGGCGGTCAGGCTCTGCCAGCCGGGCGAGAACTCGGCCAGGTACGCCTCGGCGGGCGTCAGCGGCGCCACCTGCGTCAAGATCCGCAGGCGGTGCACGCCGGGCAGCCGGTGGGCCCGCTTCCACAGCCGGGTGGCCCGCTCGGCGTCGCCGGCGACGATCGCCTGCCGACCCGCCTCGAACAGCACGTTGCCGTCATTCGGCCGGAGCTTGACCGCCTGCTGCATCAGCTCTGGCGTGCGCCGCCACGCGGGGGGCGACAGAAACGTCAGGTTCGCCAGGTAGCCATAAGCGTCGCCCTGCAGCGGGGCGAGCCTCGCCGCCGCCATGGCGTGGCCGTGCGCGTCGGTCAGCCGCTTGGCGTTATCGCCGAGCGCCCGCCGCAGCCACCGCCGCGTCTGGGGTTGGTCGGCGAAGTTCGAGGCCAGCGCGGCGTCGCGGATGGCCGTCAGCCCCAGCGGGTTCGCCGATTGCTGCTGCATCAGCTCGAACTGCTGCATCTGCCGACCGGCGAGCCGAAGGTGCGCGCGGGCGTGGCCGGGGTAGCGGGCGACGGTCTGCTTCAGCGCATCAATCATCCGCGTCAGCAGCAGGGCGTTGCCCTGGGCCTCGGCGTCGGTGGGCTGGGGGCCGCGTTGCAGCTGCCGGGCGACCAGCGTGCGCTGCTGCGCCGAGGCGTGCAGGTAGCGGTCCCAGGCCAGCGACGCCCGGGCCGGCTGCCACAGCAGCGCGACGGACAGTGTGGCGGCGAGCGTCAGCACGCCCGGCGCCACGCCGGTCAACCAGCCGCGCGGGTCGGCGTGGCTGCAATCTGCGGCAACTTGTTCGCGGCTGCTGTGCGGCGAAACGTCACGCGCGTCGGCCAGCCGCAGCCGGTGCAGGCGGTAAGCGGCGGCGGCCAGCAGCACGGTCACCGCCATGCACGACGGAACGTACCAGGCGAAGTCGACCAGCGCGTGCGCCGCGCTGGCGACCAGGCTAGCGGTGATGGCGGCCCACGGCCCAGCGTGGCGGGCGCCTACCGCTGTGAAGACGCCCTGCACGCACCACCAGCCGACCAACAGGCCCGCCGCCGCCAGCAGCACGCCGCCGGCCAGGCCCGCCTCGGTGGTGGTGTGCAGGTAGCCGGACTCGGCGTGGGTGAAGTTCAGGTCGATGCCCTCGGCGATGAACGCCGGGTACACGTCGGCGTGGCTGCCGACGCCGTAGCCCAGCCACGGGTTGGCCCGCAGCGCGGCGAGGTTGGCGGCCCACACGGCGGGGCGGCGGCCGGAGCCGGTCAGCACCCGGGGCGTGGGCGCCGCGGTGTCGCTCAGCCGGCGGGCGACGCGGTCGAGGTCGCCCAGCGAGACGGCCATCAACGCCGCCGCCGCGAGGCCCGCGGCGCCGAGCAGCGTGGGCGACCGCCACCGCAGTCGCCCGTGCCTGCGGAGGGCGAACAAGCCGGCAGCGGCGGCGACGCCCAGCATGGCGATCCCACCGCGCGAGACCGACAGCACGACCGCCGCCACGACCAAGACGGCCGCCGCCGCCCACAGCCACGGGTGCGACAGCCACCGGTTTGACAGCGACGAGCTTGACAGCGACGAGTTGGACAGCGGCCGGTTAAACAGCGACGGGTTTGACAGCGACGGGGCGGGCGGCCTGCTGGGCAGATTTGCTCTGGCGGCTTTCGCCGACGGCTTTGCCCGGCGCGTTGCCCACGCCGGCGGTGCGGGCTCGCCGGCCCTGCCCTGCCGGGCGTTGTGCAGGCACAGCAGGATCGGCCCCAGGCCCAGCACCAAGAAGTGGGCGAAGTGGTTGCGGTTGGCGAAGCTGCCCTGCACTTCTGAGCCAATCGCCCGCTGCGGGTGCGTGTAGAACCACATCAGCTTGCCGTTAGACGTGAGCCACTGCAGCAGGCCGAACGCCGCCATGCCGGCCGCCGCCAGGGCGATGGCCGCCAGCAGCCGGCGGATGTCGGCCTCGCTACGCAGCCGCTCGCCGGCCACGGTGAACAGCAGCGCGTGGCACACCAGCACGGCCAGGCCGACCGCCGTGGCGTGCGGCGTGGCGGACAGCGTCGGCCACGCCACCTGCGGCGGCAGCAGCTCGACCAGGCCGGGCGAGAGCACCCCGATTACCGCCGGCGGGAGCGGCACAATCTGCAAGCCGACCAGGGCGACCGCCGCCACAAGCACCGCGTGGGCGGCGGTGAACTGGACCGCCCGCTGGCCCAGCAGCCAGCAGCGGGCGATCCACGCCAGCGTGGCGATGGCTACGGGCGCCGCGTAGAGCAGCCGGCCCAAATCGTGCCGCCCGCCGAACCACAGCGGCGCCACAAACAGGCACGCGGCCAGCCCGGCGTCGGTCACCCGGCACGCACCGGCCGCCAGCCGCTCTTGCGAAACCGCGGGCCAGCGATGCACCGCAAAGCTCTTCACCGTCGGGCCTCAACTGTGCCTTCGCGCCGCGCCTTACGCCGCGTCGCGGCCGCTCTGGTCGCGTCCGCGGGCGGCTCGCTCGGCGTGGTCATCACCGCCGCGTGCCGCGGCGTTCTCTGCAAGGTCGTCAAAGCTGGCGGCCAAGATCTGTGGGCCCGCCGCGGCGTGCTTCGACTCTGGCGGCGCATCACCGGCCCCGCCGCTGTTGGGGCCGCCGTCACCGGTGGTCTCGTCGGCGTCGGCGTCGGAATCGGCGTCGTGGCCGTAGCCGTACCCGTAGCCATACCCGTAGCCGTACCCGCCAGACTGCTCGGAGATGCGGTTGGCGACCACGCCGAACAGGTGCACGCCGGCCGACTGGGAGCTGTGGCACGCGCGGGCGACCAGCCGGCGGTGGTTCTTCTCTGGCGTGACCACCAGCACGACGCCGTCGACCAGCCGGCCGACAATCTGGGCGTCGCTCACGGCCAGCACGGGCGGGCAGTCGACCAGCACCTGGTCGTACCGCGAGTCGGCCCACGCCAGCAGGTCGGCGAAGTTCTTACCCGCCAGCAGCTCCGCGGCGTCGGGCCGGCGTGGCCCGGCGGGGATGACGTCCAGGCCCGCCAGGCCGGTGGGCCGGACCACCGTGTCGGCCAGCGGGCCGACGGCGTCGCCGGTCACCAGCAGGTCCGTGACGCCCGGCTTGCCCTTGAGCTCCAGCAGGGCCGTCATGCCGGGCTTGCGGAGGTCGGCGTCGATGACCAGCGTCCGCTTGCCGACCTGGGCGAAGGCCGCGGCCAGGTTCGCGGCGATGGTGGTCTTGCCGTCGCTCGGCTCGGCGCTGGAGACCACCAGCCGGTCGGCCACCTCGCCCGAGAGGGTCAGCGACGTGCGGAGCGTGCGGAACGCCTCGAGCTCTACCGGGTCGGCGCCGGCGTGCATCTGCACGGCGTCGATCTTGGCGCCGCCGGTCGGCTTGAGCATCCGCACCAGCGACAGCACCGGCACGCCGAGCTGCGTCGACATCTCTTCCGGCGACCCGAAGCGGTCGTCCAGCAAGTCTTGGCCGTAGACCACCAGCACGCCCAGCGATAGCCCGGCCAGCAGCGAGCCCATCAGCACCAGCCGCAGCCGCGGCGTGGCGGGGCCGTCGCTGGGCAGCGGGTCTTGGATGGGCGTCACGCGGATGGGCGCCTGCACCTGGTGGATGTCTACCGTGGCGATCTTCTCGAACAGCACGTCGTGCTGCTTCTCGATGCGGGCGACCTCGCGCTCCAGCATCTGCAGCTGCACCAGGTCGCCGCTCTGCTGCACCGCCTGGGCCCGAGCCGACTCGAACGACGCCAGCAGCTGCTGCTCGCGCCCGTAGGCCTGCGCGACCGACTGTGTGAGCATGCCCTCGAGCAGCGGGCCCAGCTCCTCGCTGCTCATCGACTCGAAGCGGGAGCCGGCGCTGGCGTGGTAGTTCTGCAGGTACTGGCGGACGGCCGTGGCCTGGTCGTTCAGCGAGACGATCGTCGGGTGCCGGGGGCCCAGGTAGGCCGACGCCCGGCGGAGCTCCGCCTCGATGCCCAGCAGCCGCTTCTGCTGCTGGGTGAGCAGCTCCGCGTCTTGCGGCGCCAGGCCCAGGGCGGCCAGCAGCATCTGCTGGCCCACCACCTCCTCAACCAGCGCGAGGTGCCGCCGCAGGTCTTCGCCGGCGCGGCGGGCGCGCTGCACCGTGGCCAAGGACGCCTGCAGCTCGACACGCGTCTGCTGCGCCTCGACCAGCGACTTGTTGAAGTGCAGCGCCCGGCTGATGACCGGCTCGACGGCGCCGCTGTCCGGCTGCAGGGCGAGGTGGCCTATCTGCTGGCGGAACGCCTGGAGCTGCCGCTGCTTGCCGTCCAGCTGGGTGTTGAGCTGCTCGCGCTCGCTGGTGAGCGCCGTGAGCACGTCGGCGGCGCCCGTGCGGTGGCTGGCCTCGACGAACTCTAGGTAGGCTTCGATGACGGCGCTGACCACGGCGGCCGCCGCCTCCGGGTGGCGCGACTGGTACCGCACCTCCATGTGGTTGGTGCCGCGGATGTTGGCCGACCGCAGCCGGCCTGCCACCGCCTCGACCCACAGCCGGGGCGGCACGTCAGCCAGGTCGACGCGGTGCTCCGGCCGCAGCCGGTCTATCGCCGCCTGCACCACCTTGGGGCTCCGCACCAGGGCGCTCTGCGACGCCATCACGGCGTCGGTATCGATCGGCTCGCCGACGGTAGACACCTTGTCCGGCGCCTGGCGGACCACCATCAGCTTGGCGACCGACTCGTAGTAGCGGGTGGCCACGGCGTAGTAGCCAAGCCCCAGGACGAAGGCGCCCAGCGTGACGCCGCCCACCACGTTCCGGCGGCGCCGCAGCAGCTGCAAGAAGCCCAGCAGCCCACGCAGCGCCGCCATGGGCGAATCGGCGCCGTCGCCGTAGGCGGCGGGGGCGGCCAGCGTGGCGTGTTCGGTGTGCGGGGGCATGGGTGCGAACGCCGGTCGGCGGGCGTGGCGTTGGCCTTGGCGTAAGCCGGGCGGCGGCGGAGCGGCCGCTCAGAAGGTGAAGGCGGTGCTGCTCAGGCCGAGCGTCACACGCAGGAAGTTCTTGACGGTGTCCACGGCGGCCGTCGCGGCGGTCATCTCGACCGACACCAGGTC
>JBCCQL010000066.1:0-10989 GCA_039024355.1 Planctomycetota bacterium | reverse complement strand
GCTGCTGATCGGGGGCATAAACCCTCTCGGCAGCCGCGCGGGCACAAAAAGCCGACAGGAAATTGTGCCAGGCCGCCGCGGGTGGGGCCCCGCGGGGCGTAGCCAGCGGACCCGAACGGGCGGGGCGGCACGGGCGGGGCGGGTGATATTGCCCGCGGCCGGGCGGGCTCATAGACTCCGCGGCCCACAAAATCATGCCCGCCGGCAGGACGCCGACGCGCCAGGCAGGAAAGGACTCCGGTCATGCTGTTCGACAGCCCCGCGATTGTTCGCCAAGTCCTCCAGCTCCAGGCCGACGCCGTGGAGCGGTGGCACACGCCCGAGTTCGAGGGCCAGCCGCTGGACAACCCGTACACGGGCCTGCTGGCCACCGTCTGCCAGCAGCACCAGTACAACTTCCGGCTGTGGCACGAGGAAGACATCGCCCGCAGCCCCGACGCGGGCGACGACAAGATCGCCGCCGTGAAGCGGGCCATCGACGGCCTCAACCAGCAGCGGAACGACTGGATCGAACGCATCGACGAGGCGTTGATCCAGACGCTGACCACCGGCGGCGTGATCGCCGCGGCCGACGCCACGCTGAACACCGAGACGCCCGGCTCGGCGATCGACCGGCTGTCGATCATGTCGCTCCGCATCTTCCACCTAGAGGAAGAACTGCAGCGGACCGACGTGGACGGCGCCCACATCGAGCGGGTGCAGCAGAAGGCGGCCCGCTGCGGCGTGCAGCTGGCGGACTTGTCGCAATCACTCGAGGGGCTGCTGCGAGACATCTTCGCCGGCCGCAAGCTGCTGAAGGTCTACCGCCAGATGAAGATGTACAACGACCCGACGCTCAACCCCGAGCTGTACAAGCGCCGGGCGAGCTAACCAAACAAAGCGTTGCGCCCCTCGCTCTTCACCCCGCGCCCTTCCACCTTCACCCCTCAGAAGCCCTCCGCCTGCGTTATGCCTACACCACGCCGCATCCTGCAGGTCATCACCCCCTCGCACATGTCGGGCGCCGAGATGCAGCTGGTGCGGCTGACGCGGCGGATGGAGGCCCGCGGCCACGCCATGCCGGTGGCGCTCAAGCGGGGCTCGGCCGCGGCGCCGGAGTTCCGCCGGCTTGGCATCGACGTTGATCAGCGGGCCATCGGTGGCAAGCTCAACGCGCTGGCCGTCCGCACGCTGGCCGCCGCCGCCCGTGAGCACCGGGCGGACCTGATCCAGACCACCCTCTCGTCGGCGAGCTGGTGGGCGGGCTGGCTGGAATCGCTGGGCGGCATCCGCTCCATCGGCCACGTGCAGGGCTTTACGTCGGCCACCTGGCACTGGCGGCAGACGCACCTGCTGGCGGTGTCCGGCGCCGTGCGCGACGACCTGATCGCCCAGGGCATCGACGGCGACAAGATCACCGTGCTGTACAACGCGCTGGCGCCCGAGGAGTTCGTCCCCCAGCGGAGCGTGGCCGACGTGCGGTCTGCGCTGGGCGCCGACGGCGACACGCCCATCGTCGGCACGTTCGGGCACCTGTCGGTCAAGAAGGGCTACCGCGAGCTGTTCCAGGCGATGCCCCGCGTGCTGAAGCAGAACCCCCGCACGCAGTTCTGGGTGATCGGCCAGGGCAAGCTGCGGGACGAGCTGCAGGAGCAGGCCCGCCGCGGCGGGTTCCTCCGCAGCGTGCGGTTCACGGGCTACCGGCGCGACGCGGCGGACCTGATGCACGCGATCGACGTCATGGCGCTGCCGTCGCACCGCGAGCCCTGCGCCCTGGCGTACATCGAGGCGGCGCTGGCCGCCAAGCCGATTGTCGCCTGCCGGGCCGGCGGCGCCGTGGAGTCCATCGCCGACGGCGAGACCGGCCTGCTGGTTCCCGTGCGGCACGGCGCCGCGGTGGCCGAGGCGATCAACACGCTGCTGAGCGATCGGCCGCAGGCCGCCAAGATGGGCCGCGCCGGCCGGGAGCGGGCGCAGGACGTCTTCTCTTGGCAGCGGTTCATCGCCACGCTCGAGGGCGTCTACGACCGCGTGCTGGGCGATTCGCAGGCCCTGCAGGCGGCGTAGTTGCCAACGCACAGAACCGAAAGTCGGGGCAGGCGATCGGCGTTTCACGGCCGATTTCGCAGACATCGCCGCAAACGAGTGAGGTTGCGTTCGGACGCTCGAAGGGCGGAGCGGTTCGCCTGGCCCGGCAACGCACGCGGATCGGCGCCTCAGCCGGCCCGCCGCACGGCCTGCGTGCGGGCCATCGCCTCGCCGCACGCCTGGCTGACCCGGTCGACCGACAGGGCCAGCATCGCGTCGTTCGCGGCCCGGCGGCGCTCGCCGTACGAGCCGTCGGCGAACTCGGCCTGCAGGGCGAGGTTGCCGCTGCCGTAGGCGCCGCACCAGCCGGCTTCGGTCGTGCCGTGCAGGCTCACCGTGGGCGTGCCTACCGCCGCCGCCAGGTGCATGGGCCCCGTGTCGGAGCCCAGGAACAACGCCGCCCGCCGGCACACGGCGGCCAGCTGTGGCAGCGTGGTGCCGGGGGCCAAGGTCGCGGCGCCGCCGCTGCGGGCGACGATCTGTTGGGCCAGGGCACGCTCGCCTTCGCCCGCCCAGACGGCCAGCGACCGCACGCCGTGCTCTGCCTGCAGCCGGCTGGCGACCTGTGCGTAGCGCTCGGTGGGCCACAGCTTCGACGCCCAGCCGGCGCCCGGGTTCAGCACGGCAAAGCGGCCGGCACGCAAGCCGAGGGCGTCGATCGCCTCGGCGGCGTACCGGGCGGCGGGGCCGCGCTCTTCGAGGTCGAAGCGGATGGACTCGAACCCTTCGGGCCGGGGCGCCCCCACGCTGCGACGCACCGCGATGCCCAGCGGGGCCAGGATGCCCAGGTAGTGGTGCACGACGTGGTCCGCGTCGACCGGCGTCTGCACGTTGTTTAGCCACGGGCTCAGCTCCCGGCCGTCCGGCGCCGCGCAGCCCAGCCGCCGCGGGGCGCCGCTCATCCAGGCGACCAGTGCGCTCTTGGTCAGGCACTGCAGATCGACCGCCGTGTCGAACCCTTCGGCCCGCAGCCGGCGGCGGAGCGACCACACCTGGCGGGGCGACTTGTACCACCGCCGCGGCACGCGGATCAGCTGATTCAGCGCCCGGTGGCCCTGCAGCAGGTCGCCGCCGACGCCCTCCACCACCCACGCGATGTAGGCGTCGGGGAAGCGGTCCCGCAACGCACACAACACCGGCGCCCCGTGGATGACGTCGCCCACGGCGGTCAGCCGGACGATCAAGATCCGCTCCGGCTCGGGCCCCTGCAGCCCGTGCGGTTCTCGCCGCGGGCGGGCGGGGGGCGGGCCGGTGCTTGGGGTCGTGCGTGGCATCGGCGGGTCCTTCCTTGGCGCCGGGGAGCAGTCGAGTTGCAGATCGGGGGGTCGCGGGCGGCGATTCTAGCCCGGCACGCCGATTGGCGAGAAGGCGAATCGCTCCCGCGGGCAGCCCCCGCGGTCCAGCGTCCGCGGCCCGTCGCCCTTGGCTTAGCACCTGTGGCCCAGCGCCCATGGCCTGGGGCGCCGCGCAGCAAAAAACCCCGCCGGGCGGCCCGGCGGGGTTTGCTGGTCTTCGTCGGTCGGGCCGCGGGCAGCCCGGCTCGATACGGGCTCAGGCGTCGACCTTAGACTCGGCGGCCTCGCCGTGATCGTGGTCATGGGCGTGGTCATGGGCGTGACCGTCGGCGTGGACGTGGCTGTGGCCCTCGTCGTCGCCATCGCCGTCGTCGCCACTGTCATCGCCATCATCGTCTTTGCAGCACTTGCCGTCTGTGCCGCAGCACTTGGGCTCTCCGTCGGCGGAAGCTTCGCTCGCGGCAGCAGTGCTTACGGTGTGGACGTGCCCGTGGGCCTCGTCGTCGCCGTCGCCCTCATCGCCGTCATCGTCCTTGCAGCACTTGCCGTCTGTGCCGCAGCAGCTGCCGGCAACGGTCATCGTGTCGCACTGGCCGCCGGGGCAGCCGCCGCACTCTGCCGCCGAGGCGGTGGCGCACTGGCCGCCCTCGCACAGCTCGCAATCGGACGACGCTTCGGTCAGGCCCACGGCCTCGAGCAGCTCGCCATTGCCGGTGAGCTGGCCGCAGCCAACCGCCGCCAACGCCGCCACGCTCAACGCCATCATCAACGATCTCATCGTATGTTCTCCCTGGTGGTGCGACGCGTCGCACGGTTACGGTTTGCTGGAAGAGCCTCCGGTCGCCGGGCAAGCGATAGCGACTGCGGGCCCGGACCTGTAATTCGCTGGCATAACCATACGCCCTGCGGGGTAGAATCGCCATGGCAAAGCGGGGTGGGATGCCCGCAACAGTGTGCTGGCTCACCGCATGGACGGTGACGCGGGTGTGCTGGCTCACCGCATGGGCGGTGACGCGTGGGTGCTGGCTCACCGCGGCGGCGCTCCGGTGGACGGGCGGGCCGGCGGGCTGGTGAAGCGGCCGTGCAGGTACGCGTCGCCGCCGACGGCCTGGATGCTCATTGCTACAATCTGCCCGGCGTCGGCGATTAGGTCGACGCCCTCGCCGCCCAGGGGCGAAGGCGCCGGCTGGCCGCCCACCAGCTTGGGGCCGATGAACACGTGCGCCTCGTCCAGCTGGCCCGCGTCGCGGGCGGCGCCCAGCACGCCGGCCCCGCCTTCGACCAGCACGTTGGTCATCCGCCGCCGGCCCAGCTCCGCCAGCACCGCGTCTAGCCGGGCGGCGTTGGCGGGCATGGCGGTATGGGTGGGCGTCGCGGCGGGGGCGGCCGCGGGCGGCGGTGTGGCCACAACCTCGGCGCCCGCCTCGCGGGCCCACGCCAGCTGCTCGGCCTCGCCCGCGTCCCGGGCGAAGATCAGCAGCGGCGCCTCGGCCGCCGTGGCGATGAGCCGGCTCTCCCGCGGCGGGGCGCCCAGCACGACACGCGTGGCCACACGCTCGGGCTCGGCCGGGGGCTCTAGCCGGGCGGTCAGCAGCGGGTCGTCGGCGATGGCCGTCCGCCGTCCCACCAGCACCGCGTCGACCCGGGCCCGCAGGCGGTGGACGATCGCCCGCGACTCGGGCGAGCTGATCCACTGGCTGCTGCCGGTGCGGGTGGCGATCTTGCCGTCGAGCGTCATCGCCCACTTGCCGATCACCCCCGGCCGGCCGGTGGCGAGCAGCTTCAGGTAGGGCGCGAGGAGCCGGCGCGCCGGCTCGGCCGCGACGCCGGTCGTCACCTCGATGCCCGCGTCGCGGAGCTCAGCCAGGCCGCCGCCGTCGACCTCCGGGAACGGGTCGCCCGCCGCCGCCACGACGCGGGCGACCCCCGCGCGGATCAACGCCCCGGTGCAGGGCGGCGTCTTGCCGGTGTGGCGGCACGGCTCGAGCGTCACGTAGGCTGTGGCGCCGCGGGCCTGGTCGCCGGCGGCGGACAGGGCATTCACTTCGGCGTGGGGCCCGCCGTACCGCTCGTGCCAGCCCTCGCCGATCACCCGCCCATCGCGGGCGATCACGCAGCCGACCATCGGGTTCGGCTCGACGCGGCCCTCGCCACGGGCGGCGAGCTCGAGGGCGCGGGCCATGAGCCGCTCGTCCAGCTCGGCGCGGTTCGAAGTCTCGGCCATCGGCTGGTCCCCGTTGCTCGCCCGCGGCGGTCAACCTGTGCAGCGGGCGGCTGCCGCTAGGAGGGCGTCCACAGCTTCTGCCCGCCGCCGGCTTGCCCCGTGCCCGATTGCCCCGTGCCGCCTTGCCCTGTGCCCGCCTGACCGTCGGGCGTCCAGATCTTGCCGCCCTCGGCGGCGGCGCCCACGGCCGGCGCGGCGGCCGCTGCCCCGGCGGGCGCGAGCGCCGGCGCCTGCTCCATCGGCACGGTGTCGGGCGTCGCCCCCAGGGCGTACAGCAGCTGGTAAAGCTGCTCTGCGACGCCGGGCTCTTGCAGGTGTTCGGCCCGCAGGTGCTGCAGCAGGTCGTTCGCCTCGGCCGACTGCCCCTCGACGACCCGCAGCTCCAGCTCCATCAGGTCCCACACCGCGTTGGACTCGCCGGCGGCGTCGGTGGCGGCGCGGGCCTCGTCGAGCAGGGCGAGCGCGGCGGGCGTGTCGTCTTCCTGCATGATGAGCCGCTGGTAGGCCTCGCTGGCGGAGACCTGCCCGTGCACGGCGGGGCGGGCCACGATCTCCCGCGCCGCGTGGGCTACGGCGGCCGTGGCGCCGGCGATGGCCGCCCGCCGGTACAGGCCCACCAGCTCGGCGTCGCCCACCGGGCCCAGCTCTAGGCGTGGCACGCGGCTCAGCGGCAGCTGCTCGATGTCGACGCCCGCCGGATCGATCGGGCCGGGCGCCGGCAGGCCCAGCTGCTCGCGGAGCTCGGCGAAGGTCGCGGCGTGGCGTTGGTTGTTGCTGCCCTGCTCCAGCAGCGAGACCGCGGCCGCCAGCGCCGTGCGGAGCTTCGGGTCTGCGGCCGCTTCGCGGGGCGTCTTGCCGCCGAGGGCCACGCGTGGCGTCTGCGGCCAGCGCTCGAGGATCGCCTCGCGGCGTTGCTCGGCCAGCAGCTCACGCCGGCGGGCCGGGGGCGTGTCGGGCGGGAAGTGCCACCGCCAACTCAGCGCCTGCTCGGCGTCGCTGGACGTGCCGACGCGTTGCTCGCCGTCAGCCTCTCGCAGGGCGTCGCCGCAGGCGTCGGCGAGGGCCGCGCAGTGGGCTTCGAACGCCGCGTTTTTGTCGATCACCAGCTCGAGCCGCTCCGGCCGGTCCGTCTGCCGCCCATAGTGCGAGACCACGCCCACGACACTGGGGACGTCTTCACGCCGCAGCCCATCGCCCGGCCCCGTCCCCGCGCCCGACGCCGGCGCCGGCTTGTCCAGCAGCAGGTAGCCCGCCCGCGGCGGCGGGCCGTCCTCGGCCGCGTGCTCCGACGGGTCCATGGCGTAGGGCGCCAGGCGGGCGTCGGCGGCGATGCGGGTGGCCAGCAGCTCCTCGTCGGCGATCGGGAACGTCACCTTCACCACGTCGACCGGCGGGTCTTGCAACGCGGGGTCGAGCAGCTGGGCGATGGCCTCCGCGTCGATGGCGTCTTGCTCCGGGACGTCGCGGGTGGCGTAGTCGTGCATGCCGGCGACAAACCGCTGCACGTCGCCCAGCCAGCCGTACACCAGGGCGCGGTTGTAGACAAAACCGGGCTCGTCCGGGTGCTTCTCGCACAGGGCGTCAAACGCCTGGGCCGCCAGCAGCCAGCCGCCGACGCTGGCGTACCACTGGGCCTGCTGGTGGTCCGCCTCGCCGGGGTGGCCCTCGGGCGCCTCGTGCATGTACAGGTGGTCCCGCAGCGGCAGCGGCAGGCCCGCCATCTGGTTGAGCCGCATCAGCAGCTGCAGCGCGCGGGTGTCGTCCCGGCCGGCGATGCCCTGGTACAGCCACAAGTGCGCGCGGGCGGCGATGATGTTGCCCTCCACCAACAGCGCCTGCCCGACGGTGCCGATCGCCTCGAGCACGCGGCGGGGCATGTCGCCATCCACCAGCGCCAGCGCCTGCTGCAGGGCGGGCACGGCGTGGCGGCCGCCGTCGCGGGCGGCCATCATCACCGCCTTCTGGGCGAAGGCCGACGGGTTGCGCGGCGCCACGGCCACGAACGCCTCGACCGTTTCTGCCGCGGCGTCCAGCTGCTCTAGGCTCAGCTCCAGCGACGCCTTGAGGTCGAGCAGCGACTCTCGCTGGGGGTGGGCGGCCAGCGTCTGCTCCACGTGCCGTAGGGCGGCCCGGGGCTGATCGCCCTCGATCATGGTGTGGATCTTCTCCAGGTCCGTCGCCAGGTCGGGGCAGCAGAACTTGAGCTTCTTGCCGCTGCCGCACGGGCAAATGGCGTAAGGGTCGACGGCCATGGCACGGGCCTCACAGAACAGGTAGGCGTCACAAGCTGCGGGTCACGCAAGCGCTGCCATTCTACCGCCCGCGTAGATGCGCACCACCTTCGGCGGGCCTCCCGCCCGTGCAGCCGCCAGCCACGCGGGGCACGGTCCGTCCCTGGGCGTGTCGCGCGGCCGGCGCCTGGCCAGCCCGGGCTACGGCGACAGCACGACTTTACCGGTTGCCGCCATTCGCGTGATTCTGCCGGTAATTCCTGTACTGCCGGGCGCGGGGCGACGATCTACAGCACAGGTGGGGCGGTCTGCTGCCCCGCGTCGGGGGAATTGCGTTCCCGCTCACTCGTGTGCGGGCCGCGGGCCGCGGGCCTGCGACCCACGCGGCCGAGGGGCTGGGCCCAAAGGGAGGTGCAATCGGTGAGCGTGACATCTGTGAAGCCCGAGGCTCTCTCTGGCGCCCGCGTGCGGGCGGCGACGCTCGCGGCGGCCCTCGCCTCGGCCCTAGTTCCCGGCGTAGCGCCGGCGCAAGACACGCCGCCGCTGCCCACGCTCGCGCCGCAGGGCGTTGAGATCGTCACCCCGCCGGCTGGCACGCCGGCGTCCGTTCTGAACGGGCCGGCAACCCCGCAGCCGGCCGCTGGTGGCGGCATGGCCGCCCCGGACGCGACGCCGCTCATGGGCGACGGCGCAATGGCCGGCGGCTACGACATGGCCGGCGTGGAGTACGGCTCCGCAGGTTCGCAGCTGCTGGACAGCTGCCCGCCCCTCACCGAGAGCACCGGCACGTGGCTCAACCGCGGCTTCTGGTACTCACAGGTCGAGGCGGTCGTGCTCCAACGCGAGTGGAACCGCCGCGACCTGATCCTGGCCGGCGACGTCAACTCGTTCCGCACCATCCGGCTGGGCCGGACCGACCCGGGCCGCGAGGGCTCGCTGCGGCTGACGCTGGGCCGGTTCCTGTTCCGCGACGCCGGCAACCGCGATCACAACTTCGAGATGACTTTCATGGGCGGCGGCGAGTTCGGCCAGGACCAGCGGCTGATCGCCGACGCGGTGGGCGGCCTGGGCGTGCTGGTGGTGCCGTCGGACATCGACCTCGCGTCGGGCTTCTCGTACGACGGCGCCCAGGAGATGGTGGTCCGCTACGACAGCCGCTTCAACAGCGTCGAGGCCAACTACACCGGCAGCAGCCGGCTGCGGCGTGACCGCATGGAGCTGATGCCCGACGGCCAGTGGGTGCGGCGGGCCAACGCCGGGCTGACCTACCAGTGGCTGGCCGGGCTGCGGTACTTCGACCTCACGGAGAACGTCAACTGGCAGGCGTTCGGCATCAACAACGACTTCGACAGCGACGGCATCACCGACCCCGAAGACTTTGACGGCGAGAACGGCCAGTACCTGCTCCGCACCAGCAACGACCTGTTCGGCCTGCAGCTGGGCGGCGGCGCCACCTACCAGGCGGACCGCTTCAGCATCAGCGTCTTCAACAAGCTGGGCTTCCTCGCCAACGACGTGAAGAGCACCGCCACGCTTACCTACGACGACGCCGCCACGGGTGTCTTGCCCGTGGACGAAAGCGGCGCCACCGCCGGCTTCTCGGACCGCAACCGGACGGACACCATCAGCTTCTTGACCGAGTTCTCGGTGGTCGGCCGCTACTACCTGCGGCCCAACATCTCGCTGCGGGCCGGCTACCACCTGATGTACCTGACCGAGGTCGGCCTGGCGCCGCACCAGATTGACTTCGACCCGCGGGACGGCGAGGTCGCCACGTCCGGCGACAGCTTCTACCACGGCCTGACCACCGGCCTGGACTTCTACTGGTAGGCCGCGGGCCAAGGCGTCGACCCGCACCTGCCGCCTGCGGCGGGCTGTGGCAAACACTGCGGCCTGGCGCGGATGTCCGCCCGGCGGACGCGCCTAGCCGCCAAAACCGGGCCGCCGCGGGCGCCGCACGGCGTAGACTCGGGGCGGCATCCGGTTTAGGTTGCTGGGTCTGCGGTTTGGCCCGATTTCTCGCATTTTGGCGGCCGCGACGCCCTGCCAGGCCCCGCCATGTCGTCAGCAACCGACGCCGATTCCGCCGCAGACTTGCCCGAGGGCTCCCACGCGTCGGCAGGCGCATCTACGGGCGAATCTACAGAAGCGGCGCCCGACGCCGGCCCCACGCCCTCTTTCCTCGACCGTGAGCGGTGGGGCCTGAAGAACTGGCTGCTGATCGCCATGGCGGCGGTGTTCGTCTTGGGGTTTGTGCCACGCGGCGTCCGCAAAGCCATCCTCAGCAACGTCAACAACGCCGAGGACTGGCTGCCGTGGAACTACCCCGAGTCCAAGGCCCTGCGGTGGTTCGCCCAGCACTACGTCGGTGCGAAGTTTGCGCTCGTTAGCTGGGACGGCTGCACGCTGGCGGAGAAGGCGGCGGTTGCGCGTGTGGTCGCCGCGCTCGCTGGAGAGAAGGACGAACGCGGCCAGCCGGTCTACATCAAGCTGCTCAGCGGGCCGGCCCAGGTCGAGTCGCTCACCCGCGAGCCGTCGAGCCTGAGCACGCAGCAGGCGATCGGCCGGCTGGAGGGCGCGTTGGTAGGCCCCCGCCCGCCGCCGCTGGCCGAGGCGGTTGCCGCGGCAACATCCGACGCCGACCGGGAGCGGGCCGAGCGTCGGGCGGACCTGGGCCGCACCACCTGCCTGGTGGCGTACCTGGCGCCGCACATGACGGAGAACAACCAGCGGATGCGTAGCGCCATTGAGCGGCTGCGCGAGGTCGTCGTGCAGCAGACCGGCGTCGCGGCGGACCAGGTCCACATGGGCGGCCCGCCCGTGGACAACATCACCATCGACATCGAGGGCGAGAAGACGCTGCTCCGCCTGGCCGGCTTCTCGGGGCTGGTCGGCTTCGCCCTCTCCTTCTGGTGCTTCCGCAGCCTGCGGCTGACCTGGTTTGTGTTCAGCGTGTCGGGCCTGAGCGCGGGTGTGAGCCTGGCGATCGTCTACTGGTACGGCGTGTTTGAGGTGGTCGGCCTGGGCTACGACGAGAAGCACCTGGGCACGGTGGACGCCATCCTGATGTCCATGCCGGCGGTGGTGTACGTGCTGGGGCTTTCGGGCGCTATCCACATCGTCAACTACTACCGCGACGAGCGGGACGAGCGCGGCCAGCACGGCGCCGCCG
>JBCCQL010000065.1:0-11010 GCA_039024355.1 Planctomycetota bacterium | reverse complement strand
GGCAAGGGCACAAGCAACCGCGGCGCGGGCAAGCCGCCGCGGCGCCGGCCGGCGCTGACAACGCGCCTCGCCCGCGTGCCGGCGTGGGCGGCAAGCCTTGGCGTCCACACGGCCCTGGTGCTGCTGCTCAGCCTCTGGACGCTGGCGACGCTCGACAGCACGCCGCCGGTGCTGACGGCCGGCACGTTTGATGGCGAGGACGACTTCTTCGACGCCCTGGCCGATATCGACCTGGCGGCGATGCCCGACGAGTTGGACCTCGATTCCCTCGAGCTCAGCCCGGTCGCCGTCGAGGACTTTTCGACGGCCATCGACGAGAGCCTGCTCGCGCCGCAGGACGCCGCAGCCGAGGGCTACGACGCCACGGACCCCGGCTTGGCGGCCGCCGTGCCCATGGCGACGGCCGCCACGCTCGTTGGCGAAAGCGGCGGGCGGCCAGACGCCGCCGGCACGACGGGCGACGCACCGGCCGCGCCCGGCCGACCGGGCGCCACCCGGTTCTTCGGCGCCAAGTCGCGGGGCGACCGGTTTGTGTTCCTGATCGACAACTCCGGGACGATGAAAGAAGGCCGCCTCGAGACGACGATGCTCGAGCTGCAGCGGGCCGTCGGCGCCATGAACGCCAAGCAGCACTTCTACGTTGTCTTCTACAGCGACCAGGCCTACCCGATGTTCTTCCCGGACTCGGTAGCGGAGATGCAGCCCGCCACGCGGCAGAACAAGCGGCGGCTGGGCGACTGGCTGGGCACGGTCGAGATGTGCGTCGGCGGCCGCGTGCAGGACGCGATGGAGATGGCCATCGGCCTCGACCCGCACGTGGTCTACCTGCTCTCGGACGGCGACATCCGCAGTCAGCGGACCATGGACTTCCTCACCTCCGACAGCGGCTGGCCGTTCGTGGTGCACACGCTGGGCATGACGGTACGCGACGCCAAGCACGCCCAGCGGCTGGTGGCGATCGCCCGCGCGCACCGCGGGGCCTTCACGCCCGTGGGCGTCAGCCCGGCGGCGGCAGAGATCGCCCGCCGGCGGCCCATTGCGTACCACAATCTGGGCCCGGGCCCGGTGTGGGGCAGCAAGGTGCGGCCGCGTTAACCGGCGAATTGCTTCCGCCGGCGCTGCTACGCGTCGCCGCTACGCAACGCTACCGCCCGCGGCCCCGCCGCCGATACCGCTGCTGACGCTCCATCTGCCGCCGACGCTCGCGGGCGCGGGCTTCGTCTCGGCCTTCCCCGCCGGGCTGCGTCGCAGAGGGGCGGCCGCCGGTCCAGGGCGTGCCGAGCGCTTCGGCCAGGGCGCGGCTGAGCTGCTCGGCGGAGACGTTCACCCGGCGTACCTCGACCGTGGTCTCCGGCCGTGCCTCCTCGTCCAGCGAGCGGATCATGGCCACCACGCTGTCGTACAGCTCACGGTCGGCCGACACCACCAGCATGTTGGCCGCCTCGTCGACGCCGATCGACAGCGCGCCGCCGAAGGCGACCTTGATTGGCTTGGTGGTGGTCGTGGGCGCGCCCGGCCCGGCGCCGCTGTACTCGATCTCGGTCGTCCGCTTCAGGGCGAACCCGCCGCCGCGTTCTTCCTCGGTGTCGAACTCCTTGTCGCGCGAGCTGAGCAGGTCGCGGTACACGTCTTTGAGCGCCGCGGCGATGACCGTCGCCTTGGAGTACCGCACCTTCACCATGCCGGTGCGGCGGCCGGTGATCATGCTCTCCTTGGGCGGCTTGTCCCAGGTCTCGATCAGCCGGCCGATGGTCGTAAGCTGCTGCGGCGTGGCGTTCGAAGCGACGATCGAGTTCGTCTGGCTGTTGTAGATCAGCCGCAGCTTCTTGCGTTTGGACAGCTTGGCGGTCTTCTCACCGCCGCCGCCGCCGAAGCCGCCGAAGAACCTGCCGCGTCCGAAGCCGTCGTCGTCCTCCATTTCTTGCTCGAAGTAGTCTTCCAGCTTCCAGTGCAGGTAGAACGCGCTGGCGTGCTGGACGGTGAACTCCTTGAACATCTCCGGCGCGGGGGTTAACGACTCCACCAGCTGCTGCAGCTGGGCCATCGCCCGCGGGTCGTTCGAGCCCAGCAGCAGCTGGCCCGTAGGCGTCACGGTGACGGAGACCGTGGGGCGAGTTTCTTGGCCGCCGGGCGGCTGGGCTCCGGTGTTTGGCGCTGCGCTTTTGCTTGCCGCGGCGTCGTCTGCCGCGCTGTTGCCCTTCGCGGCCGGGGCCTGCGCGGCGTAGGCCGCTGTGCCGGAAGCCAGCAGGCGGAACGGCCCGCTCGCGCTGGCGGCGGGCGACTCGGCGATGCGTGCGGCTCGCGGGTCGGTGGCGTTGGTGCGCGCCTGCGGGTCTTCGGCAGGCGCAACGCTCGGCTGGCGGTCCGGCGCGGCGGTTGGTGCACGCCGGTCGAGCACGCCGTCTTCGATGATCAGCTCCGCCCCGCCGCCCAGCGTGGGCCACGTCGTGCGGAGCTGCTCGAGGAGCCGGCGGGCGGCGTCGGGGTCCATCGCCTCGGTGAGCACCATCGGCCGGTTGGCGACCGTGGCGCCACGCAGGGCGTCCATCTTCACCAGCAGGCGGCGGACCTCGGCGATCTGCGGCTGCGAGCCCCTCACCAGCAGGCGGTTGCTCTCGATGTCGGCGTCCACACGCAGCTTGGCGGGCTCCTTCTCTTGCTGCCGCCGCCGGCCGCCGTAGTAGTAGAACCGCTGGAAGGGGTCTTCCTCGTCGTCTTCCTCGCCCAGCAGGGCCACGACGGTGCCCGCCACCGCGTCGGCGGGCAGCTCGTCACGCAGCAGAAAGACCTCGAACTCTTGGCCCGCGTCGTCCAGCTGCTCGACCAGGGCCGCGATCTTGGCGTGGTCCGCCTCGGCCCCGCGGGCGAACAAGATCTTCGCCTGCGCGTCGGCACGCAGCTCGGTCAGCGGGTCGAGGTCGCCGATCTCTTCGAGCGTGGCCACCAGGTTGTTGGGGTCCAGCGTGTCCAGCTTGTAGGTCTTGGGGAACCGCCGGGCGTCGGGCGCCTCGCGCCCGGCGGAGCCGCGTGCCGGGATGTCCAGGTAGCGGACCGTCCGGTCGATGATCTGCATCTCGCGCTCGGGCGCGTTGGCCAGGATGCTGTTCTCGTGCCGGTTGAACGCCAGGTAGACCTCCGGCCCGTCCCGCTTGAGCATCCGCGACACGTCGGCGCCGGCGCCCTGCATCTGCATCAGCAGCTGCATCTTCTGCTGCTGCACCTGCAGCTCCATCTGCGAGGGCTGCGCCGCCGGGTCGAGCCCCAGCACCACGTACAGCGTGTTGATGACCTTCTCCGCCCGGGCGTACCGCAGCAGGAACCGGCGGGGGATCTCGCTGCCCTGCTGCTCGACGCGTTCCTCGTTCAGCAGCTGGCTGACCAGCCGCAGGTTCGCCACGCTGTCGATCACCAGCAGCCGGCCGGTCGAGGCCAGCGGCAGCACCTTGGCGTCCTTGCTGAGCAGCTGCTTGACGTCGCCCGTGGCCTCCTTCGCCGCGGTGCCGGCGGGCAGGGCGAAGGTCACTTTGACGATGTCGCCCGGCTGGCGGTCGTACAGCTGGTCCTCCGTGCAACGCGGCAGCATGCTGGGGTCGAGCTCGCCCAGCTTCACGACGCTGAGCACTTCGCCCGTCACGATCAGGGCGAAGCCGCGGGCCTGCAGCCGGCGGTTGATCAGGTCGCGGGCCTCGCTGAGCGTGTAGCTGCGCTGCGTGGTCAGGTTCAGGTAGCCCGGCGGGAGCTCTTGCCAGTCGAGGCTCTGGCCGGTGACGCCCGCCAGCCACTGCAGGACGTCGGCCCAGGCCTGCCCGTTGAAGCCGAACCGCACGCGGCCCTGGGCGTCGGGCTTGGCCTGCAGCTCGCGGGGGTCGGGCGGCCGGGGCGGCTTGTCGGGCCGCTTGGTCAGCGTCGCCGCCGGCTGCTTCTCGTCGGCTTTCTTCCCGTCGGCCGCGGCAGCGTTCTCTTTCTCTTCGGCCCCGTCTTTTGCTTGGTCCGCAGGCGTGTCTCCTGGCTTCTTGTCTTCGCCCGGGCGTGGCGGCCGCGGCCGGGCGGGACGCGCCTGCGGCGGCATGCCCTGCACGACGATGCCGCCGGCCTGGCCCGGCTGCACGATCACCGTGCGGACACGCGGCGGCTGCTGTGCCGCGGCCGGCGACACATGACACCCCGCCAAGCAGAGACCCGCCAAGCAGAGACCGGTGAAAACCCAGCAGGTTAGGCGGGCATGGCGCACTCCAACGGGTACATGCGGCTGCGGCAGAACGTTCGGCAGAGCCTGCGGCATGCAAATCGCCCCTGTGCGTGCGAGAGATGGGCCACCCGTGCAGCAGGGGCCCAAGCCACGAGCCTGAGTATACGGCGGCCGCGGGCGGGGCTCAAATTCTCCGCCGGGCCCGCGAGCGGCCCGCGTGTTCGCCGCTCGCCGGCACACGCCGCTGGCGTCAGGCGGGGCGGGCGTCCATAGGCGCGGTCAACGCCGAGGCGCCGCCCGCGGTGATGCAGATCACCACCACGCTATCGGCCGGCGGCGGGCCGTCCAGGAACTCGCACAGGTACGGAAACGCCTCGCCCAGCTCGCCACGACAGTCCGCCATCGCACACGGGGCGGCGAAGACCGTGGTGGCAGCGGGCTCGGCTGGGTCGCTGGGCGTGTCTCGGTCGTTGGGGGCGTCGTCATCGCGGTCGTCCGCGGCGAGCTCCATACCCAGAGCCTCGTCCACGACGTCGTCGCCCAGCCAAGACCGGGCGATCTGCTCGCCTAGCTCGTCTTGGCAGTCGATCAAGATCACCACCGGCTCGGAGACGCCGTCGGCCACCGCCTCGTCGTAGGCGTCGAAGATGGCCGGCAGCGAGGCCTCGGCGAGCAACTGCTGGGCTTCTTCTGCTAGGTGGTCTTCCACGTCGCCGCCTTGTTGTAGACCGCCGGTCAGCTTGCCGCTGCGTAGGCTTCTCGGCGTAAGGCTTTCGGCCGACAACGCCACGCCCTCATTTTCTGCTACGCCGCGCAAAAAGACAGGGCCCGGCGTTCACTAGGAACACCGGGCCCTGATGCTTGGTTGCTTTTGAGAACAGGCCGCCTTGGCGGAGCCGTCTTCTCGGAGGGCGACGCACAGCGTCACTCTCCGCAGGCCTCAGGCTCCGCCGCTGGTCAGCGGGAACTCAGAAGCAGGTGGTGGTCACTCTTAACGAGTAACCCGCCGGCCATCGTCAGGTTTGACCACCTCGCTGGCTATGTTGACTACAGTCGTTCAAAGACCACCTCCTTCCTACTAGAAACCTGGCGGGCGGGCGTAATGCCAGAGACACGTCCCCGCCGACCCTCTAGTCCGTCGCACTGCGTTAGTGCGACCCTGATGCTCGGCAGTATAATCGGCCCCGCGGATGGCTGCACGACAGATTTCTTTGCGAAACCCAGCCGGCGCCACGCTCTTCCTCAAGGCTGCCTACTGCACGACGCAGATGCACAAGCGTAGGTTCACGCGCTCCGGCTGACTAGCTGCGGTGAACCCCGCGTGGCAAGCCGTGTCTCAGGGTAACGCCGCGGGTATCCGTCAACCGCAGCCCGCGCAGCCAGTTAGCGCTGGGCAGCAGCGTAGCGGCGGGCAGCGCCTCACGCCCCGCCACCTAGCTGCCTCGCCACCTTTCTGCCCAGCCACGTCAACTTGGTGCGTCTCGCCATGAACCGCAAGCAACTCCAGAAGCTCGGCGTGCCGCCGGACTACACCATGCTGGCCGTCCGGGCGTTGTCGCGTGCCGCGCAGCAGGGCACGGGCTTTGGCATGAAGGGCAACCGCGCGAAGCAGCTAGTCGCCGACGTGCTGGGCGAGCCACGCCGGTACGTCGACGACGAGCTGTGGGGCGAGTTCGCCCGCGAGCTGCTGAGCGAGGTCCAGGCGCCGGCCGCGGACCCCATCGATTACCGCACCTGGGGCGAAGACATCGACCCCGGCGCCCACGCCCAGATGCGGCAGGCGTGCGCCGTGCCCAGCGCCGTGGGCGCTGCGTTGATGCCCGACGCCCACATCGGCTACGGCCTGCCCATCGGCGGCGTGCTGGCGTGCGACAACGCCGTGATCCCGTACGCGGTGGGCGTCGATATCGCCTGCCGGATGAAGCTCACGGTGCTGGACACGCCCGTCGAGTCGCTCGACAGCAATCG
Organism: Planctomycetota bacterium; assembly: GCA_039024355.1. GTDB lineage: Bacteria > Planctomycetota > Planctomycetia > Pirellulales > Lacipirellulaceae > JBCCQL01. Next base: position 4,853 of record JBCCQL010000065.1, on the reverse strand, counting down.
CGAGGCGTACCGCGACGCGCTCATGGGCGGCGCCCGCTTCGGCGTGGGCGTCGAGCACCGCCCCAAACAGCACCACGACGTGCTCGACCGCGACTGGGGCGTCACGCGCATCACCCGTGAGAAGAAGGACACCGCCTGGAAACAGCTGGGCACGTCGGGCTCGGGCAACCACTTTGTCGAGTTCGGCGTGCTGTTGCTCGACCAGCGGGACGAGCAGCTTGGCCTCGACGCCGGCCGGCACGTCGCGCTGCTTTCGCACAGCGGCAGCCGCGGCCCCGGCGCCGCGGTGTGCAGCACCTACAGCGCCATCGCCCAGCGGCTTCTGCCCCGCCGGTACAAGGACCTCGGCCGCCTGGCTTGGCTATCGCTCGATACCGAGGAGGGCCAAGACTACTGGGCGGCGATGAACCTGATGGGCGAGTACGCCGCGGCCAACCACGCCGTGATCCACCGCCTGGTCGCCAAGCTGCTGGGCGCCCAGCCAATTGCCGGCGTCGAGAACCACCACAACTTCGCCTGGAAGGAGCGGCACGTCATCCCGGGCGTCGGCGAGAAGGAGCTGGTGGTGCACCGCAAGGGCGCCACGCCGGCAGGGCAGGGCGTCCTGGGCGTCATCCCCGGCTCGATGGCGGACCCGGCGTTCGTCGTCCGCGGGCGGGGCAACCCGCAGAGCCTAGCCTCCGCCTCGCACGGCGCCGGCCGACGGATGAGCCGCAAGAAGGCCAAAGACACCTACCGCTTCAACGCCGTGAAGAACGACCTTGCGAAGCGGGGCATCGATGTCCTCGCCGCCGGCTCGGACGAAGTGCCCGGCGTCTACAAGGACATCCACCAGGTCATGGCCGCTCAGCAAGACCTGGTAGAAGTGGTCGCCCGCTTCGACCCGAAGATCGTCCGCATGTGCGGCGACGGCTCGCGGCCGGAAGACTGACCTGGCCGCGGCGCCACGCAGGGGGCACTTCGACAGCGCTTGCTACACTGCCGCAGAGGACCCGTGGCCGTTGTACCCGTGCCTCCCATGGCGGCGCAAGCGAATGTCCCCCGAAGCCGACTACATCTGCGGCGAGTGCGGCGAAGAGATCGTCATCCCGGTCGACCTGTCGGCCGGCAGCGAGCAGGAGTACGTCGAAGACTGCCCCGTTTGCTGCCGGGCGAACGTGATCCGCGTCGAGGTCGACCCGTTCGGTCAGGCCCGCGCGTGGGCAGAGCTGGAGTGACCCGGTGGGCCCGCGGGCAGGGCGTCGCGGCGAGCCGCTCCGCAGGCGCCCCGCCGCTATCGGGCGTGTCTACTCATCCACCGGCTGGATGATCACCGAGTGCCAGCCCGTGCTGTAGGTCTCGAAGCCCGGCGCCTGGGCGTGGGCGATGCAGCACCGCTTGCCGTCGAGCGTGGCCATGGTGAAGCCCTTCGGCTTGGCGAACAGCCCGCGCATGTCGGGCAGGCTGAGCCGGTCGCTGAGCTGCCTGCCCCACGAGTCGGCGATCACCCGGCCGTCGGCGTCGCAGATGCAGCAGCGGGTGGCCTGCTTCTCCGACGCGGCGATCGGCGTGTTCTCGACAACCGTCTGGGCGAAGTCCGTCCAGTTGAACAGGATGCCCAGGACGCCCAGCAGTTTGCCCCGGGCGCGGCCCGCCTCGCGCACGCCGCACGAGTAGGCCAGCACCGCCTGGCCGTCGACCAGCGACGACTCGTGGGCGGTCTCAAAGCCGTAGTCGTCGCCGGTCTGCGTAGCGGCGGCCGTGCGGAACCACTCGGCCGACGCGCAGCTGGCGCCCTGCGAGCGGTACTGCTCCGGCCGGCCGTTGGCCACCACCGTGCCGTCGGGGCGGCAGAGCACCAGGTCGTGGTACACGGTGTACGCGCTGAGGATCACGCCCATCCGCTGCGACGCGTAGCGGGCGGCCTCCTCCTCGCCGGTGGTGAGGGCCTCGACCAGGCTGCTGTCGGTCGCCCACCAGCGGACGTCGCACGTCCGCTCGTACAGGTTGCGGTCGATCAGGTCGATGTTCGTCAGCGCCAGGTCCGAGAGCCGGGTGCCGCGGATGCTGGAGCCGATCATGTCCAGCAGGCCGTCGATCTTGCCCCGCGTCTGCGAGGCGAGCTGCTTGGCGATATCGGCGGTCTTGGCGCCCAGGCCCTGCATCTCCTCGGCCACCACGCTGAACGCGGCGCCGGCGTTGCCCGCGCGGGCCGCCTCGATGCGGGCGTTGAGCGCGAGCAGCTGGGTGTCGTCGTTGATGTTGGTGATCTCGTCGATGGCCGACGTCATGGTCAGCGACAAGTCGCCCACGAACTGCTCGATCTCCTTCATGCTGCCGGAGTCGCCCTCCCCGCCGCCGGGCTTAGCGGTGCGGTTGGGCGTGGCGCCGGGGGTGAGCGTAGCGGGGCTGATGGGCACAGAGTTGGTGGGCACGGGGCGTCTCCGGTGGGGCGTGGTGCGGCGTCGTGGTGTGGCGTCGTGGTGTGGCGTTGGGCGGTGCGTGCGGCGCGCGACTATGCGGGCGGCGTCGCTACCGAAACGTAGATCGCCCGCGCCGGCGATCCAGCCGGCGGGCGGTGTTTGCCCCGCGGCAGGCGTTCGCTCTGCGTGGGTTGTGCCGATTAGACTGGGCGTACTTCCCGAATCCCCGCCGCGTGCCGCGGCCGCCCGCCCGCCGACGCCCGCGGGTGACCCCACCGCCCAACCCAAGGAGCTGCGTGTGCCCAAGCCCGTGACGTTCGAGCCCGGCGAGTCGATCAAGCTCGCCGGGGTCGACCCCCGCCAGATCGACGGCGAGTGGGACAAGGCGACCGCCGCCGAGCGGATCGCCGAGAACACCGCCCGCAGCCGCGAGCTGGCCTACCGCCTGTACGCCGAGAACCGCCGGGCGCTGTTGCTGGTGCTGCAGGGCATGGACACCGCCGGCAAGGACGGCACCATCCGCGTGGTCACCACGGGCATCAACCCGCAGACGTTCCACATCACGTCGTTCAAGCAGCCCAGCATCACGGAGCTGGACCACGACTTCCTCTGGCGCATCCACAAGCGTGTGCCCGGCCGCGGACAGATAGGCATCTTCAACCGCTCGCAGTACGAGGACGTGCTGATCGTCCGCGTGCACAACCTGGTGCCGGAAGAAGAGTGGCGCGGGCGGTACAAGCGGATCAACGAGTTCGAAGAGATGCTCACCGAGGGGCGGGTGAACCTCGTGAAGTGCTTCCTGCACATCAGCTACGAAGAGCAGCGTGAGCGGCTGCAGGCCCGCCTCGACAAGCCGCACAAGCGGTGGAAGTTCAGCCGGGGCGACCTGGCCGAACGCCGCTTGTGGCCGGACTACCAGCAGGCGTACGAGGACGCGCTCCGCAAGTGCAACACCCCGCACGCCCCGTGGCACATCATCCCCAGCGACCGCAAGTGGTACCGCAACCTGGTGGTCAGCGAGCTGCTGCGTGACACGCTCGAGGCGATGGACCCGCAGTTCCCGCCGTGCGAAGAGGGCCTCGACGGCATCGTTGTGGAGTGAGGCGCTGTCGAGTAATACGATTGAGCCGTTGCCCGCGCGTTATCCGGCCGCTTGGCACAAAGTTTCTTTTGCGGCCCGGTGCGGAAGGCACGGGAAAGTATTTTTCGCGCCCGCCCGGCGGTAAATCGCCCGCCTCGGACGCGTCGCGAAACGAGTTACGGCGACGCGACCAGCAGAACCCCCCGTCACGGTAGACACGCCCATCATCAGCGTATCGTCCCGGCGGGCAAATTCTAGCAATCGTCTTGGCCACGCCGTTTTGTGCCAGCGGCCGGAAAACGTGGCCACAGCAAAGGTCGCTACAACAACCGGGCAACAGCAACCTGGCGACAGCACACGGGGCCACAACGCCTGGGCCACTTCGGCCCGCGGCTGCCTCGGCGTACACTCGCGGGGTGTCTGCAGCCAGCAAGGCGATCGCCGCCGCCCGTGCGCTCTCGGCAGAGGTGGGCAAGCTCGCCTTCGGCCCGCCGGTGACGCACGTCTACAACCCGCTAGCGTATGCGTGGGCCGCGCACCGGGCGTACCTGTGTCGCATCAACGGCGCCGGCGTGCGGGTGCTGCTGCTGGGCATGAACCCCGGCCCGTGGGGCATGGCTCAAACCGGCGTGCCGTTTGGCGAAGTGGCCGCCGTCGCCGAGTGGCTAGGCATCCGCGAGCCCATCGGCCGCCCCGAAGCCGAGCACCCCAAGCGGCCGATCGAAGGCCTGGGCTGCACGCGGAGCGAAGTCTCTGGCCGGCGGCTGTGGGGCCTCTTCCGCGACCGCTTCGGCACGGCCGACGCCTTTTTCGCCGAGCACTTTGTGGCCAACTACTGCCCGCTGGTGTTCATGACCGAGAGCGGCAAGAACTTCACGCCAGACAATCTGCCCGCTGCCGAGCGCAGAGCCCTCGACGCCGCGTGCGACCGGCACCTTGCCGCGTTGCTCAATGCCACGCAGCCCGAGCACGCGGTGGGCGTGGGCAGGTATGCCGAGAAGTGCTTGAAACGGGTGGCGCCTGAGGGCGTGCTTGTCACCTCGATCCTCCACCCCAGCCCCGCGAGCCCCGCTGCGAACCGCGGCTGGGCCCAGCAGGCGGCGGATCAGCTCGCCGCCAGCGGCGTGTGGTAGCCGCCGGCGAAGGCCGGGGGGCGGCCACGGCGATTTGCCATAGAACGGCCCGCGAATAACGCGGATGCACGCGAATCCTGGGAAGCAAATCAACGCAGGCGGATCACGCGTGGCGGATGCGAAGCGGCCTAGTTGTTCGCCGCGGCGTCTTCGTCGCCCGTCAGGTGGCGGCGCAGGTAGCTCGCGCGTTCGATCGCGCGGTCCGAAGAATCCAGCTCCATGCCGGCCAGCTTCTGC
>JBCCQL010000064.1:0-11227 GCA_039024355.1 Planctomycetota bacterium | reverse complement strand
GGCCGAAAGCCCCACGCCCGGCGGCTAGTTGCCCCGCTTGGCGGCGGCGGCCGGGCGGGTGGCCTTGCCGCGGCCGGCCGGGGCGCCCGACGCGGAGGCTCGGTCCGCGGCGGGGGGCCCGCTGAGCGTAAGGCTGGGCAGGTCGTCGAACTGGATCATCTCGGCGATGCCGGCGTCCGCCACTTCTTTGCCGCTGACGTAGCGGCCCGGGTTGATCCACTCCGACATCAGTTCCGGCGGGGCGCCGAACATGCTCGCCAGCAGCTCGTCCATGCAGCGCTCCAGGTCGCCGAAGTGCCGCGCCCACTCGGCCGCCTCGGCCAGGCCGACGTTCTCTTCGCTCTGCCACCGCATGGGGTGGAACAGCAGCACGCTGTAGGGCGTGACGATGCGGCGCTCGCAGGCCGCGAAGGGCCAGAGCGCGGCCGAGGAGCACTCGCCCGTCACGATGCCCGTGGCCCGCAGCCGACGCATCTTGATGAGCGTCATCAGCGACATCGCGCAGTAGGGGCTGCCACCCGGCGAGTCGAAGTACAGGGTGCACGCCTCGCCCGGCTCGACGCCGAGCAGCCGCTCGGTGAGGTCGCCCTCGTTGTCGGTCAGATCGCCGGTCAGCGGGATCTCGATGGGGCCTTCGGCATCGTCGGCGTCGGCGTCGGGCCCGTGTGGCGGTTGTTTATCCATCGGCTTCGTCACCTCAGCGGACAGTTGCAGACCAGCGAACATTCTCAGGCAAGAAGCACGTCCGGCGGGCGGGCAGCCGCGGCGCGACGGCCCTCCACAGGCAGCGCACCGCCGGACCACGACGGCGCGCGTCGCCGCAGCTCCGCCTGCCCCATCGTAGGTCGTTGCGGCGGATTACACTAGATTTCGGCCGGAGGAGGGCTGTGCGGCGGTGCCGGAGCGGGCGGCGTAGGCGTAATATTCGGAGGTCGCGTCACAGCCGGACCCGCGTCGGCCGTTGCCGGCAGCCTCGCCCGGCGGTTGGCGTATCCTGCAGCAGCGTCTGCTTGGGTCCGCCCAGGGCGTGGAACCCACCAGCCCCCGCCGCCGAACGGGCACACCAGCACCCGGCGACTCCTTGGCGTCACCGCCCATGGCCATCCGCTTCCACTGCCCCAACGGCCACGCCTTGGCGGTTGAAGACAACCTGGCGGGCAAACGCGGCGGGTGCCCCAAGTGTGGCGCGGTGGTGCGTGTGCCGGACGCATCGACCGCCAGCAAGAACAACGCGGGCAAGGCGGCTCCGCTGCAGGGCGGCCCAGTCGATCACCCAGCCCAGGGCGTTGCCGCGGAGGGCCGGCAGGCCGAGGGCGATATCAGCAAGCCAGCCCAGGGGCCGGTCGACGCCACGCCGCCAGTGAAGCAGCCCGGAGCTAAGCCGGCAGCCCAGCAAACTGACCAGCAGCCTACCCAGCCGATTGCCAGGCCAACCGCCAAGGCCGTAGCGAAGGCAAAGCCGGTGGCCCAGCCGGTGGTACAGCCGCCGACTGCCGGGCCAGCCGACGCGGCCTGGCACCTGCGGACAGCAGGTGGCCAGCAGTACGGGCCGGCGAGCAGCGAGGACTTCCGCCGCTGGATCGCCGAGCGCCGTGTCACGGCCGACGCTTTTGTGTGGCGGGAGGGGTGGCCCGACTGGCGGCGGGCGGCCGACGCCGCCGGCGAGCTCCCTGCGCCGCTGGCCGCGGCACGCCCGCCCATTCCGCCCTCGGCCGCGTTGGCGCCGGCGCCAGTCGGCGTAGCCGGAAGTCCGCTCAGCGTCGGCAACGACCGCGGCACGCCCTCGGCGGCGACGCGGTACGCCCAGAAGCGGCGGCACGCCCGGCGGATGCGGCTGCTGGCGGCGACGGTTCTCCTTGTGCTGACCGTCACCCTGGCGGCGGTGCTGGCGGTAATCATGCTCAACCCGCCCGCCACGGAAGAGGACGACCCGCTTGCCGGCGGTAGGGCAGACAACCCGCCCGCAGCCCAGGAACCCCCGGAAGCAGAGCCCGACCCGCAGCCCGACGACGGCGGCGACGACGCAGCCAATGCGGGCCAAGATCAAGGCGGCCCGATGCAGGCGATGCGTGACGAGATGCCGTAAGCCACGCGGTCCGCTACGATGCGGTGCCGCCGCTTCGTTCTCGACGCCGCCTTCGCACGCCCCTGCCTAGAATCACCAACGATCCGCACCCGCCCTAGGAGACGCCACCATGCGCTGGCCCCTGATCACCACGATCGCATCGCGCTGGCCCCTGATCACCACGATCGCATCCGCCATGCTCACCACCGCCTGGGCCGGAGTGGGCGCCGCCACGCCGCTCGCGGAGCCGCCCGCCGAAGCCGCCGCCGTGGCCCAGCAGCCGCCCGCCGCCTCCGACGGCAAAGCGGCCGAGGTCGAGACCTTCACGCTGCTGCTGGCCGAGGGCGCGCTCAAGGTCGAGGCGCCTAAGGCGTGGGAGAAGATCAAGCCGCGGAGCCGGATCGTCGAGGCAGAGCTGTCCGTCAAGCCAGAGCAGAAGGAGGCCGCCGAAGGGGGCCCGATCAATGTCACCGCGGCGCGCCTAACGGTGATGGCCTCCGGCGGCGGCGTCCAACGGAACCTCAACCGGTGGGTCGGCCAGTTCCGGCAGATCAGCACCGAGTCGGGCAAGGCCGAGATTACCGAGGCCGAGGTGAATGGCATGAAGCTCACCATCTTCGACGCCGCGGGCACGTACATCGACAGCCCACGCGGCCCCATGGGCCCCAAGACCCCGCGGCCCGACTACCGCATGGTGGCCGGCATCCTGCAGACCGACGGCCTGGGCGACTACTACTTCAAGCTGGTGGGCCCGGCGGGTCTGGTGGGCGACAACGCCGAGGCCTTCATCGCCATGCTGAAAACGGCCGAGCGGACCGAGTGAGCGACCTTCCCACCGACGTCGACCAACAGCGGCTGTGGGCGCCGTGGCGGCTGGGCTACATCAAGGGCAAGGACCAGCCCGAGGCCCCGCCCGAACCCACGGCGTGGCTCCCCGGCGCCGACCGCGATTGCTTCCTCTGCCGCGCTGCCGCCGAGTACGACGAGCCCGCCGAGGCCGACCGCGCGAACCTGGTCGCCAAGCGGACCGAGCTGGCGGTCGTCGTGCTCAACCGCTTCCCCTACGCCAACGGGCACCTGCTGGTGGCGCCCCGGCGGCACGTGGCGGACTTGGCCGAGCTGACCGACGCAGAGCACCTCGACATCCTGCGCCTGCTGAGCCGCCTGACCACGGTGCTGCGCGCGAAGGTGCAGGCGCAGGGATTCAACGTCGGGCTGAACCTGGGCCGGCTAGCGGGCGCCGGCGTCCCCGGGCACCTGCACTGGCACATCGTCCCCCGCTGGCCGGGCGACCACAACTTTATGCCCGTGCTCGCCGGCGTGAGGGTCATCCCCCAGTCGCTGGACGAGCTCTGGCGGCTGGTCCACGCGGCGCTGAACTGAGCTGCTCGCCCGGTAGCCCTGTCCGGTCTCCCCGTCTGGTCCCCTGTTCAGGCCGGCGGCTCTGGGCCGTGCGTGCGTCGCGTGATCTAATCGCGGCCACGATGGACTACGCCGAGCGAGAAAGGCTGCTGCTCGCCCCCTACGCGATGCACGCCGCGGAGTCGGCCGGACGCGTGCACGCCGAGCCGACGCACGCGTACCGATCGCCCTACCAGCGCGACCGCGACCGCGTGGTGCACAGCGCGGCGTACCGGCGGCTGGCGTACAAGACGCAGGTGTTCACCGGGCCGCTGCTCTCCCGCCGGGGCGGCGACTACCACCGCACGCGGCTCACGCACACGCAGGAGGTGGCGTCGATCGCCCGGACGCTGGCCCGCGCGCTGCGGCTGAATGAAGACCTGGTCGAGGCGCTCGCCCTGGTGCACGACATCGGCCACCCGCCCTTCGGCCACGCCGGCGAAGACCTGCTGAACGAGCGGCTTGCCGGCCAGGGCGGCTTCAACCACAACCGGCAGGCGCTGCGGATCGTCGAGCGGATCGAACGCCGGTACCCCGAGTTCCCGGGGCTGAACCTGACGCGCGAGGTGCTCGAGGGGCAGGGGCGCCGCGGCCGCAAGGGCGCCGTCGCCGGCGATCACGAAACGGCGAGCCCGCTCTTGGAGGTGCAGGTGGTCGACGCGGCGGACAGCATCGCCTACGACGCACACGACGCCGACGACGCCCTCGAGCTGGGCGTGCTAGAGCTGGGCGAACTCCGCGAGGTCGACCTGTGGCGTGAGGCGACCGCCGCGGTCGAGCGACGCTTCACCTGCCTGGACGATGGCCAGCTCCGCCGGGCGGTGATCCACCAGCTGCTCGACCGGCAGGTGGGCGACCTGCTGGGCTGCACGCGGCGGCGGATTGCCGAGCGGCGGCCCGCCTCGCCGGACGAGGCCCGCCGCAGCCCGCCGCTGGTCGCCGGCACGCCCGAGCTTGCGGAGCAGAAGCGGCTGCTGGAGCGGTTCTTGTTTGACCGGGTGTACCGGCACCCGCTGGTGCTCGCCCACCGGCTGGAAGCGACCGCGGCCCTGGGCGAGCTGTTCGACCGCGCCGTTGCCGACGCCGCTGCCAACGCCGACGCCGGTGGGCTGCCGGCGCCGTTTGGGCAGATCGCCGCCGAGGAGGGCCCCCGCCGGGCGGCGGCCGACTACGTGTCGAGCGTCACGGACCGCTTCGCCCTCGATTCGCAGCAGACGCTGGCCGGCGGCTGAGGGCCGGGCCCGCCCGCGATGTTTGGGCCGCTCGCCGCCGGCGTCGGACCGAGCGGTGGGGCCGACACGGGGCGGTTTGTCCTAGCTCACGCCCGGCGGGCGGCTAGAATCGAAGGTGACAACCTCCGCGTTGCCATACGCGACCTCACCGCCTGACCTCGCCCGTCCGCTTCACCGACCGCCCCGCCCCGCCGCCCGGCCCCGCCGCGCGCCTAGCTTCATCCCGCCTCAAAACGCCGACGACCGATGCCGCTCCTGATCCTCCGCCTCGTCTTCCTGATGGTGGCCACCGCGTTGGGGTTCCAGATCCTCAACACGCCGGCCGTCGCGGGCGAGTCTTCGCTGCTGCCGTGGCTGGCGTTCGGCGGGCTTATGCTGGTGGCCGTGGGCGTGATCGTTGTCGACGCCTTCGTGAAGACCAAGCGGCTGGACACCATCACGGCGGTCTACTTCGGCCTGATCATCGGCCTGTTCCTGACGTACGTGCTGAAGCTCGCCCTCACCGCCTACCTGCCGGAGGAGGGTTCGTGGCTGGCCGATTGGCTGCAGGCGGCCATGGCCACCGTGGTCTCCTACGCCTGCATCAGCGTGCTGCTGCAGACGAAGGACGACTTCCGCTTCATCATCCCGTACGTCGAGTTCGCCAAGCAGGTGAAGGGCCTCAAGCCGCTGGTGCTGGACACCAGCGTGGTGATCGACGGCCGCATCGCCGACGTGGTCGAGACGGGCGTCATCGACAGCCAGCTGGTGATGCCGCAGTTCGTCATCGGCGAGCTGCAGGGCATCGCCGACTCCAGCGACAAGCTCCGTCGCAACCGCGGCCGCCGGGGGCTGGACATCCTCAACCGGCTGCGGAGCAACCAGAACATCGACCTGGTGATCTTCGACCGCGAGCTGCCGGAGTTCGAGGGCCAGGCGGTCGACCAGAAGCTGGTGCTGCTGGCCAAGCACCTGGAGGGCAAGGTGGTCACCAACGACTACAACCTGAACAAGGTGGCCAAGCTGCAGAACGTGGGCGTCGTGAACCTGAACGACATCGCCAACAGCCTCAAGCCCGTGTTCCTGCCGGGTGAGGTGATCGAGGTCCGCCTGGTGAAGCCCGGTGAGGAGTCGAGCCAGGGCGTCGGCTACCTGGACGACGGCACCATGGTCGTCATCGAGGGCGGCCGCGAGCACGTCGGCGAGGGCGTCGTGGCGACCGTCACCAGTGTCCTGCAGACCAGCGCGGGCCGCATGGTGTTCGGCAAGTTCAACAAGAGCCTGGCCCAGGCGTCGGCGTAGGGCGGGGCCCGTCGGACCCGAGCCGGAGGCGGCCCATGGGGTTGGATTGCGTCGAGCTTGTGATCGAGGTCGAGGAGCACTTCGGCGTGACGCTGACTGACCAGGAAGTGGCCGGCGCTCGCACGGTCGGCGAGCTCCAAGCGATCCTCCACCAACGCCTCGCCGGCCGCAGGACGTCGGCTTGTCAGTCGCTGCCGTGGTTCCTGGAAGTCCGCCGGATGGCACGCGAGGCGGCCGGCGACCCGCTGCTGCGCATCAAGCCATCCACCCGCGTGGTAGACGCCCTCGGCGCCGCCGAGCGGCGTGTGCTGTGGAGCGAGATGGCGCACCGCTGCAACATGCTGCCGCTCAAGCTCACACGGCCGCTGTGGGCGAAGACCTTGCTTGTCCTCTTCGCCATCGCGGCTTTTTCGGCGGGCGCTGCGGCCGCGTGGATTGATGGCCGCTATTGGCCGCTGGGCCTGTTGCTGGCGGCGTGCACGGTTGCCGTTAGCCACCTCGTGACCTTGCCAATGCGGACCACGCCGCCGCGTGAGGCCGCCACGTTTGGCCACCTTACGAGACGCTTTGTGGGCCTCGAGGCAATGACCGGCTCCACCACGACCGTTGATCAGATCAACGGCGAACTCCGCGAGATCATTGTCGAGCAGCTCGGAGTCGACGCCGACAACGTCGTCCCGTCGGCCCGGTTCGTCGAGGACCTGAACATGCAGTGACCCGGTCAGGGCCGACCCGCTCACATCCGCTCAACGGTCTCGATGCCCAGCAGCTGCAGCCCCTTGGCCAAGGTGCGGGCCGTCAGGTCGCACAGCAACAGGCGGCTCTGCCGCAGCTCGGCGGTCTCGGCCTTCAGCACCGGGCAGTGCTCGAAGAACGTGGAGTAGCTGCTGGCCAGGTCGAACAGGTAGCCCGTCAGGTGGTTGGGCTTGTAGTCGGCGGCGACACGCTCCAGCGCCTCGCCAAACCGCAGCAGCGCGACCGCCAGCGCCCGCTCGGGCGGCGTGCCCAGCAGCACGGCGCCGCCCGCCGCGCGGACCGCCTCGGGCGTGGTCTCGGCCTTGGTGAAGATGCCCCGCACCCGGGCGTAGCTGTACTGCATGTAGGCGGCCGTGTTGCCCTGCATGGCCAGCATCTTGTCGTAGCTGAACGTGTAGTCGCTCTCCCGGTTGTGGGCCAGGTCCGCGTACTTGATGGCGCCGATGCCGATCCGCTCGGCTACCTCGCCACGCTCGTGGTCGGTCTGCAGCACGGGGCTGGCGTCGGCGATGGCCCGGGCACGCTCCACCGCCTCGTCCAGCAAACCGACGAGCCCCACGGCCGAGCCGCTGCGGGTCTTGTAGGGCTTGCCGTCTTCGCCCAGCACGGTGCCAAACGCGACGTGCCGCAGCTCCAGGCCCTCAAAGCCCCACAGCCGGGCCGTGGCGAAGAGCTGCTCGAAGTGCAGCGACTGCCGGTGGTCGACGACGTACAGCATCGCGTCCGGCCGCCAGGCGTCCATCCGCCACTGGATGGTCGCCAGGTCGGTGGTGGCGTAGAGGAACGCGCCGTCCTTCTTGCGGATGAGGAAGGGCGCCCGGCTGCCGTCGATCGCCAGCTTCTCGGCCGGCACGATCACCGCGCCCTCGCTCTCGACCGCCAGGCCCGCAGCAAGCAGGTCGTCGACCACGCCCGACAGGCGTGGCTGGTAGAAGCTCTCGCCCAGCGTGTGGTCGAACTCGACGTTCAGCCGCCGGTACGTGGCGTCGATCTCTGCGAGGCACGCCGGCAAGAAACGCTCCCACAGCGCACGGTTCTGGGCGTCGCCCGCGTGCAGCTTGGCGGTCTCTTCCAACGCGCGGGCGCCGATCCGCGGGTGCTCGGCCGCCACGGCGGCCGCCTCGCTATCGGCCTCGAACTCGGCGATCTTCGCCTCGAGCGCCGCGCGCTCGGCACGCAGGTCGCCCACCGCGGCCTCGGCCTTGCGGACCGCCTTGGCGGCCTTCTTGTCTTGCTTGGCGTCGCCCGTCGGCTCGGCGGCCTCTAGCCCCGCCAGCTGCTGCTGGGCCGCGGCGATCTTCTCCTCCACGGCCGGCAGCTGCTCGGCCTTGGCCGCCTGGTAGTCGCCCACGCGGTTCACGAGCTTGTAAAGCCGGCTGAGCTCGGCGACCGGCGCCACGGCAAGGGCGGCCTGATCGGCGAAGTGCTTGTAGCCGTAGATGATCATGCCGAACTGGGTGCCCCAGTCGCCGATGTGGTTGTCGCTGATCACCCGGTGCCCCAGCATCGACAGCACCCGGCAGAGCGCGGCGCCGATCACCGTCGAGCGGATGTGCCCCACGTGCATCGGCTTGGCGACATTCGGCGAAGAGAAGTCGACCACCACCGTCCGCGGCGTCGCCGCCGCCGCCACGCCGAGGCGCTCCTGGTCGGCCAGCGCGGCAGACAGCCGCCCAACGATCCAGTCGTCCCGCAGCCGCAGGTTGATGAAGCCTGGCCCGGCCACCTCCGGCGGGTGGCACAGGTCCGCGACGTCGAGCGCCGCCACCAACTCGTCCGCCACCTCGCGCGGCTTGCGTCCTAGCCGCTTGCCCAGCGGCATCGCACAGTTGGCCTGGTAGTCGCCGTGCTGCGCGTCCTTGGCCGGCAGCACCATATCGACCAGCACGGCGACGCCCCCCCCGGCGTCCCCTGCGGCGTTACAGACCTTGCTGAGTGCGTCAGAAAACCGGCCGCGGAGCGTGGCGAGGGGATTCATTTAGCTACCCCTCTCGGTAGGACTCTGTAAGGAGATGAGGGGGATGAAGTTGGGGATTGGGCGGATGGTCGAATCCAGCGCTAAGCCTGCTAGGGCTAGATCGCCGTCCATCAGCATTTTCTGCTTAGGGCTAACGCACAAAACCGAAAGTCGGGGCAGGCGATCGGCGTTTCACGGCCGATTTCGCAGGCATCACCGCAAACGCCCGAGGTTATGTTCGTACGCTCTTCGTGAAGCGCCGTCTCTCGTAGCCATGACGACGATCTCCAACGATGTCGCCATCCTCATATCCCCAGCATTACGCCCCTCACCTCCGTGCGTCGATTAACCGTTGCTCTGCCACGGCAGCGGCACCCGCTTCGCGCCGGACCACAGCTCTTCCAGGGCGTAGTACTCGCGGGTCTCGACGTCCAGCAGGTGGATCACCACCGAGCCGTAATCCAGCAAGATCCAGCGGCTCTCGCTGTAGCCCTCGATGCCCATCCGCTTGTCGCCCAGGTCGTCCTCTAGGCAGTGGTCGATCTCTTCGCTGATGGCGTGCAGCTGCCGGCGGCTGCTGCCCGTGGCGATCACGAAGTAGTCGAACACCGGCGTCAGCTCCCGCAGGTCGAGCACCACGATATCGCTGCCGCGGTTGTCCTCGGCTGTACGCGCAGCGGCGAGCGCCAGCTCTAGGCTACGCTCGGCGCGGGTGTCGGCGTTGTCGGTCGGGGTGCTGATGGTTGGTAGGGATTGCGACGCGGTCACGGGGGTCTCGCGAGTTCGGAGTTTAACGTTTCGGGAAACATCGGGCGATGGGCCGGCTGGGCTGGGCCGGCTGGGCTGGGCCTGCCATGGGCTGCGATTAGGGCTGAGCTGCGTTGGGCTGGGATGCGGCTGGCGGGTTGGGCGAGCGGTTCTAGAATTCGGCGACGCATAGTACCCGGCGAGTCAGCAGCCGCACGCCTGGCGGCGTGGGCTGATGCCGACGATCACCAAACCATTTTGGCCAGCACCTATGAGCGACGCCGCCTGGATCGAAGAGGGCAAAAAGGCCCCGGCATTCACCCTGACCGCAGACGACGGGGCCAAGGTTCGCCTTTCGGAGCACGCGGGGTCGCCCGTCGTGCTGTACTTCTACCCGAAGGACGACACGCCGGGCTGCACCAAGGAGGCCTGCGCCTTCCGCGACCAGAAGAAGGACCTGCAGAAGCTGGGCGCCGCGGTGTTCGGCGTCAGCCCCGACACCGTCGAGAGCCACGCCAAGTTCCGCGACAAGTACGACCTTAACTTCCCGCTCTTGGCCGACCCGGATCACAAAGTGGCCGAGAAGTACGGCGCGTGGCGAGAAAAAAACATGTACGGCAAGAAGTCGATGGGCATCCAGCGGAGCACCTTCTTGATCGACGCCAGCGGCAAGGTGGCGAAGCTGTGGAAACGGGTCAAAGTCGACGGGCACGACGAGCAGGTCCTCGCCGCGATCAAAGAGCTCGGCTAGCAGGCCGTGGGCCGTGGGCCGTGGGCCGTGGGCCGTGGGGATGCAAGCACCGAGCGAACCGCTCTGCAATCCGCTCTGTCCTTTTCGGCGCCGGTGAGATAGTTTTTGGCTACACCAACGATGCGCTACCCCCGATCTCCTTTGCTTGCAATCGCAACACGCCGCTGCTGCCCTGTAAGCGACCGCCGCATCTTCTGCTGATCTCCTCCGAAGCGATCGCGACGCACCGCCCGGGCGTGGCCGTTTGCCCGCCCGGCGTGCCCCACAAGCCGAATTGCTCAACTCCCGCGTTTGGGCCCGCGTGCTGCTGCTCGCAGGCACGGGCGGCGGTAGCGGGCGACCGGCCGGTGGGCGGCGGCTCGGCTTTTCGAGGCCCGATCCAGAATGGCGAACCCGCCCACCAGCTGTGAGCAAGCCTTTGCGGCGCTCACCCGCGGCCCCTTCCCCAACGGCCTGCCAGCCGACGCCGACATTGAGCGGCACCTAGCGGTCTGCCCCGACTGCTGGCGGCTTGCCAACGCCCTACGCCCGGCGGGCGACCTCTTCCGCGAGGCGCTCTCGCCGGGTGAGAACCGCGGCCTGCCCAGCTACTGGGGCGACGCCACGCCGCCCGCCGCGGTCGTGCAAACGCAGCACCGCACCGGCCGCGGGCGGACAGGCTCGCCGCGTGGCCCGGCCCCGCCCGCGGGCGGCAACGGCACGGACCACGCCGCGGGTGATACCGGGGGCGGAGCGCCCGCCGCCACGCCCGGCTTCGCGAGCCTAGGCGCGCTCACCACCACGCGCGTCCGCCGGTCGACCCTGCGCCGGCCTGCCCTGCGCCGGCCGCCCGCGGCCAGCACCGCATGGCGAGACCTGAGGCAGGTGGCCGGCTTGCTGGCGTTGGTCACAACCGCTGCGTGCGGTTTGGCGTGGGTGCTTGGCTAAACCGGCAACCCGCCGGGACGCAGGTTTTCCGATGCCGGCAATCACCTGCGGCGCCGCATCGATTAGCCTGCGTAAACGCCCGTTCTTTCCCCGCCCCAGATGCTGCCATG
>JBCCQL010000063.1:0-11242 GCA_039024355.1 Planctomycetota bacterium | reverse complement strand
GCCAACCGCGCACCCCCGGCGGCGGCCAAGCCTACAGCGATTGCAAAAGTGCGGCGGTTCACGGCGGCGGTCCCGAGTCCAGCAAAACGACCCGGCGTCGGAGGTTCCCCCGAAGCGGCCGGCGTGTTGCGTTTTTGCAACTCTACCCCGCGGCGGCGTACAAGGGCCGCCGCGGCCGCCACCGCGGCGGGCCACACGCCTTGCCTAATTGCTACGACCGGCCGAGATGATCTGCTCCGCAACCGCCTCGGGCGGGTCGTCGTCGCAGAGGTCGACAAACCGGCACTCGCTGAGGCTGCGGAACCAGGTGCCCTGCCGCTTGGCGAACCGACGGGTGCGGGCCTTGATCCGCTCGACCATCTCTTGCTCGCCGTAGCGGCCGCCCAGGTGCTCGATTACCTCGCGGTAGCCAACGGCCTGGCTGGCGGTGCGGCCCAGCACGCGGCCGCCGGCCGTGAGCCCACGCGTCTCTTCCACCAGCCCTTCGGCGATCATCGACTCCACGCGCCGTTCGATCCGCCGGTGCTGCTCGTCACGCTCACGCCGAAGCACAAACACCCGGCAGGCCTCGGCGGGCCGCGCGTCTTCGAACTCCATCTGTTGGTGGCTTATCGGCTCGCCGGTGGCCTGGAACACCTCCAACGCGCGGACCAGCCGGCGGGTGTCGTTGGGGTGGATCGTCGAGGCGGCCAGCGGGTCGACCTGTGTCAGCCGCTGGTGCAGCACGCCGGGGCCGTGCAGCTGCAGCTCGTCGAGGATGGCCTGCCGCAGCTCCCAGTCGGCGGGCGGCCCCTCGAACAAACCCCGCAGCAGGCACTTGAGGTACAGCGGCGTGCCGCCAACAAACAGCGGCTGCTTCCCCCTGCCCAGCACCTCTTCCACCTTGGCCGTGGCGAGGGCCAGGTACTCGGCCACGCTGAACTCTTCGCCGGGGTCGACCAGGTCGATCAGGTGGTGCGGCACGGCCGCCTGCTGCACGGCCGTCGGCTTGGCGGTGCCGATGTTCATGCCGCGGTACACGGCCATCGAATCGAGCGACAGCACCTCGGCGCCCAGCCGCTCGGCCAGCGCGAGCGCGATCGCCGTCTTGCCAGAGGCGGTGGCGCCGCTCAGGCACCAAAACTTGCTGGAGTCGCACCGGGGGATCGTCTCTGCCATGGCGTGGGGTGTCCGGCCGGGTGTCATTGTTGGCCGTCGTGTTCAGGCCTACACTCGTGCTGAAGAGGCGGCATAAGACGCGACGTTGCGTGAGCATTTTGGGCGGGGCTCGCCGACTTGGGAAGCGGCACGCCACCGCAGCATTGCCCGCAGCCGCGGCCAGAACAGCGGTCGCCGCGAGCAATAACCGCCGGGGCACTCGGCGCTACGCGTTGCCCGCCAACTTGCACGACAACGAGAGCCGCCTTGCCGCCCGCAGAGCAAACGCCGACGCCAGCCGACACGGCGACCGCCCGCCCCCTGGATGCGCTCGAGGCGACCATCCGCCGGCGTGCCCAGCAGGCGAGCGAAAAATCGTACACGTCGCGGCTGCTCACCGGCGACTTGTCGGTGGTGTGTGGCAAGGTCGTAGAAGAGGCGGCCGAACTGGTGGAAGCCGCCGCCGAGTCGGCGTCGGGCGACGGCGAGGCGCCGCCTACGCACAGCGCTCACCTCGTGCACGAGGCGGCCGATCTGCTGTACCACACGCTGGTGCTGCTCCGCCGGTGCGGCGTGGGCCTGGCCGAGGTTGAGGCAGAGCTCGAGCGCCGGTTCGGCGTGTCGGGCCTGGAAGAAAAAGCGGCCCGCCGCTCGGCCGACAGCCACGCGGACGGATAGCCATGGACACACCCCGCCCGCTCCGCATCGGCATCCCCAGCAAGGGCCGGCTGGCCGAACTCGCCGGCGACCTGCTGCGCGACGGCGGCCTGCGCTTCCGTCGGCAAGACCGCAGCCTCTTTGCCCGCACCAAGCCGATCGACAACCAAGCGAACAGCGGCGGGGCGACCGCGATCGACATCACCTTCCTCCGCACCGACGACATCCCCGTGCTGTGCGCCGAGGGGGCGATCGACCTGGGCATCACCGGCAGCGACCTGGTGGCCGAGGCGCGTGTCGACAGCAAGCCCGTCGGCGTCCAGACGCGGCTGCCGCTGGGCATGGGCAACTGCCGCCTGGCCGTCTGCGTGCCCGACAGCAGCGGCGTGCAATCCCCCGCGGACCTGGCCGGCCTCCGCATCGCTACCAGTTTCCCGAACGTCACGCGGGCGTACCTGGCCGGGCACGGCGCCGCGGCGCACACGGTTGAGCTGACCGGCTCGGTCGAGGTAATGATCGCCCTGGGCGTTGCAGACGCGATTGTCGACCTCGTAGAGACCGGCAGCACGCTGGCCGCCAACCGGCTGCGTGTGCTCGACGAGATCGGCAGCTACGAGACCGTGCTGATCCAGAACCCGCAGACGCCGCACGCCGAGACGTGCGACCGGATCGTCCGCCGGCTGGAGGGCGTGGTGATCGCCCGCGGGTACTCGCTGCTGGAGTACAACGTCCCCGAGGCCGCGCTGGCGGGCGCGAAGAAAATCACGCCCGGCTTCAGCTCGCCGACGGTCAACCGGCTAGAGCGCGAAGGCTGGTTCAGCGTGCGGGCGATGGTGAAACGCGGCGCCGTGATCGGCATCATGGAAGAGCTGGAGGCGCTCGGCGCCCAAGCGATCTTAGAAACCGCCATCACCAACTGCCGGCTCTAGCGGCTTCAGCGACCTACGGCCGCGCCGCCGCCGCCACGCTGAGCACCCACAACAAGAGCACGCCGCGTGCGGTCCAGCCGAACGTGCGCACCCAATTCCAATCCACCAGCTGGCGGTGCAGCGTGGCGTCGAAGCCCGCGGACAGCCGGCCGTGCTGCGGGCCAAAGAAGACCGCCGTCGAGCCGTCGACGACCAGCAGCAGCCCGAGCCCCACCCACGGCGCCCACGCCGGCACGCCGGCCGGCCGCAGCCAGATGAACGCCACGGCAGTCGCCAGCTCTAGCAGCATCGCCGGGCCGACGGCCCAGCTGGTGCGGGCTTGGTGGATGCGTTCGTACTCGACAAACACATCGGCGGGCACGTTGGCGAACATCGGGTAGTGCACCAGCTGCACGAACCAGATGAGCCCGGTCATGTAGACGCTGCAAAAGACCTGCAGCAGCAGCAGCGGCCACGCCATGTTTTTTTCCGTTCGTTCTCGCCCCGCGGCGGTCCAACGCCGGCCGGCCGCTGGCGGTACACCGGCAGGCGCTCACCGCCGGGCGCGGGAGGTGCGCAGCAGACCGTCGCACCACACGTCGAGCCGGCGGCCGAGTTCGGCGCGGCTGGCCGTCAGCAGCACCTCGATCCGGTTCTTGCGGCCGTCGTCGCGTGCGAGGCCCAGCAACGTGAGCGGCTGTTTCTCTCGGTCGAGCGTCTCGACACGGAACCGCCGCACCTGCACCCAGCCGGGCCGCTCGATCGCTACCAGGCGGACCTCGCGGATCTTCGCGGCGTTGACGGCCAGCTGCTGCCGCCGCAGCTCGCCACGGATCGCCCGCGTCAGGTCGGCGTCGCCGGTCCAGTCAAGCCATTGCTTCAGAAGTGTGCCGAGCATGGCAAAGTGTAGGCCAGCAACCGCTGGCGGGTACCCGGCAGGGCGCCGACGGCGAGTCGGGCGCCAAGCCAAGTGCTGCCGTCGTTAACGGTAAGGCCGGCCATGCCATCCGACGAACGCTTCGTGGGACAAGCAAGGCCTAGAAGGCGTGGCTTACGGAACGCCGACATCCTCGGCCCAGCAACCGATCCTGAGAATCGAAGTGCCGCCTTCCCGCGCGGGGACCGCCAAACCGAAGCGGCCTCATGGTAGCTATTTCGGCCGAGGTGGGTCACTCATTTGTACTAACGGACGAACGTCAAAATGCACTCGGACGGTTCGTCCTTGGCCTCTCATACGCTATACGTCCGCACGAGAGCCTTGACCCTCAGCCGTTAGTGATCTCAGGCGATCGGGCACATCGGGAAGCGGTGCACCACACCAAGTCACAGTGGGCTGGGGTTCATGTATCGCATGGCATCCGTGCTAGCCGTGATCACACACGATTTTACTCGAGACCATCGACAACCGTTCCTAAGACATTTATCTGAGCGGACAGTCTGCCTTTTGCCGAGTGCCTGTCGAATACCAGCGCCCAAAAATCCATGCTATCGCCTCCCAGCTGATAACTGACAACACCGACCACCTGGGGCTGCAACGGTGCGTACCGGAGAAGCAGGTGTTCACCTTCGCTACGCCGCGCTAGCCCAAGAAGTGTACTTGACCCACTGTGCCGCAAGGCCTCCTTGTACAGCACCGCTAAGAGCATCGCCCGAAAGGTACAGCTTGGTACACCACCAATTTTAGCGGCATACTTTGGTTTTTCCCTCGGGTTCACCGACAGTCGATCGATTAGAGTGCATTCACCGTTATCGATATCATTCTCCACACCCGATGCTAGCTTAAGAGCGCCGGAAAACTCCCTCTGAATAGCGCGAGAGTCTTGGTAAATCCTTGCGCTTGCATACGCAGTGATGTCTCCCCAGAAGACGTACTTGCGAGAGTAAACAATTAGCAGCGAGTACTTGCAATCATTTGGCAGGTCAGAGTCATCCAATACACTGGTTGGTATTCCGCCTTCCTTACCTCGGAACAGCTTGCCATAATCCGCGGCGCGAGTGGTTTGCTCTCGTGAAGCCCACTCTGCGTTATCTTGATGCTGCCGCCCCTTACCCTCATCAGGGTCAACATCAATTGCCTTTACTCGCAGACCGACCACAGGCGAGACAGGGGCTGCGCTGACTACAGCGAGCCACAGCACCGATGGAAGAGCCACAAGGAACGAGTATGCAGAAGTCCATATCACAGCAGACGGAATAGTGCTGTTAAGCGAGACGCTATCCCCCTTTGGCAATGGCAAGACTAGGGAAGCAAAATGCGAGAGTAACATCGAGAGCGAAAAAGCCTCTTGCACCCCGTCTACCTCGAACGGCTTCCCGCCCCCAAGCAACGCCATCACGAGGACGTACGCAACAGTGAGCAATAAAAGGTAGACCGCTAATTTGCCGGTCTTTAGGGCGAGCTGGATTACCCTCGAAAGTAGGGGGGAGTAAATCATGGATCAGTGACTCACCTTACTTCTTGTGCTGAATGGTGTACCGGGAGTTGCGATAGCCGACCACGCTACTATTGATTCGCTTCAACAGTGCAGATCTTGCCAGAGATTTCACGATTGCCTCTGGAGCGCTGATGGCAAGTCCGCAACGCCCTCGCCGTCTCACTGCGGCGTAACGACTCCCCGGGGCAAGCCAGGATATCGGTGGGAAGGAGAGGGTCATCGCCAACGTACTCCAGAGGCGTCGTCCTGGGCATCTTTCCGAATCGCAGCGGCGTTGCGGCCGTCACGCGTCTATGGCGACAGCATTCCGCTTAGCATCCGCTATTCGCCGATGACCTTCACTAGCGCCCGCTTCTTGCGGCGGCCGTCGAACTCGCCGTAGAAGATCTGCTCCCACGGGCCGAAGTCGAGCTTGCCCGCGGTGATGGCCACCACGACCTCGCGGCCCATGATCTGCCGCTTGTGGTGGGCGTCGGCGTTGTCCTCGCCGGTGCGGTTGTGATGGTACCGCTCGGGCGACGGGTCGAACGGCGCCAGCTCTTCGAGCCATTTTTTGTAGTCGCGGTGCAGGCCGGGCTCGTCGTCGTTGATGAAGACGCTGGCCGTGATGTGCATGGCGTTGACCAGCACCATGCCCTCCTGCACGCCGCTCTCGCGGACGCACTGCTCGACTTCGGGCGTGATGTTTTGGAACGCCATCCGCTCGGGCAGCTCGAACCACAGCTCTTTCCGGTGGCTTTTCATGCTTCGCCTCGCTTAGTGGGCCGTTGGGGCGTGGGCGTTACTCGCGGGGGCAAGCGTAGCGGCGGCCGCGTGCGGAGGGAATCCACGCCGCGGCGCCACACACTGGCGGGCTTAGGCCGGTGTGGCGTCGGCCCCGGCCCGGGGCTAGATTCACGCCGCCGATGTTTCTGGCCGAAAGCTCCGCCCGCCCACACCGCCGCATGCCCATCGCCTACGAGCTGATCAGGACCAGCGCGTTGACCGTGCACCTGCTCGCGGGCGCACTCGCCGGCGCCGGGCCGCTGCTGGCCGCCGGGGCCCGGCTTTCGCCGCGGCTGCGCGTGGCGGCAGACCGGCCGCTGAGGCGGCTGGTGCTGGCCAGCCTCGCCGCGCAGGTTCTAAGCCTGCTGATCGGCGCCGCCGCGGCCGTCGCCCTAGGCTGGGAACCAGGCTCCGCTTTCCGCGTTGCGGCGATGCGTGTACCGGCGGGCGCCTACGCGATGCTCGCGTGCGAGTGGTGCATCACGCTCGCCCTGCTCGGCCTGTACTACCGGTCGTGGGCCCGCCTATCCGGCCGGCCGGTGCTGCACGGGGCGATCGCCCTGTTCGCTGCGACGAACCTGCTCTACCACTTCCCGACCATGATGGTGGTGATCGGCGCGTTGGCCGAGGAGCCGACTCTTGCCGCCGAGGCCGAGGTCACGCGGCCGGTGTTCCGGCGGCTGATCCTGTCGCCCGCCCTGCTCGGCAAGACGCTGCACTACTGGGCGGTGAGCGTGCTGGTGGCGGGCGTGGCGGCGGTGTGGGCCTCGTGCTCTGCGGCGGAGCCCGGCGCCGCCGGCGGACCCGGCGATACGCCAAGCCAAAGGCCGCCCGGCGGGCCGCCGCTGTCATGCACGGGGGCCGCGGTCGCCCTCGCCGGGTTGTGCCTCACGGCCGCCAGCGGCGTCGCTGCGGTGACGCTGCTACGGCCCGGCGCCCAGCAGTCGCTGCTGGGCGGATCGGCCATCGAATCGGCGGCGTTCGCGGGCGTGCTGGCGGCGACGCTGTGGCTTGCCCACACGCTGCTGGCCATCGCCACGGGGAGGGCGGATGCCGCCGTGCATCGCCGGGCAGCCTGGCTCACCGCGGGCGCCACGTGGCTGATGGTGTTCGCGAGCCGGTAGGCAAAGACGCACGGCTAGGCCGACGAACACCAACCGAGACGGGATTCCTCGCAAAGGCGACGGGCCCGGGCCACCCCCGCGTCAGTCTTCTCCGCGGACCTTCGCCATGGTGATGCAGTTGCCCCGCGGGTTGTGCTCGACGCTGGTCATGTAGGCCTCGATGAGCAGCATGCCCCGCCCGCCGGCGGCTTCCAGGCCTTCGGCGCTGCGGCAGTCGGCTACCTCGGCCGGCTGGAAGCCTTGACCCTCGTCTTCGACGCGGATCCAGAAGCGGTCGGCGTGCACCTTGCACTCGACGCGGACCACCTTCGAGTCGTCCAGCTTGTTGCCGTGCCGGATGGCGTTGGACAGCGACTCCTCCAGCGCCATCTGCACGCCGAAGTAGTCGCGGCCGTCCCAGCCCAGCTCGCCCAGGTGCTGGAGGATCTCGTCCATCAGCGGGAGGTGGGCGCCCCGCCGGCTCGGCAGCGTGGTCTCGACGGTCCAGGCCCACTGCTCACTCACGGCGCCGCGTCTCCGTTGGCTCGCGGTTGGGTTTTGCCGGCTGCTCGGCCGCGGGGCCCGAGCGAGCGGGCGAGCGGGCGTCGACGCCGGTGCTTCGAAGCCAACGGCTACTCCCCCCGGCGCCCGCCGACAGGACGGCGGCCCCTACAGGACGGCCCCTACAGGACGGCCAATGCGTCTGCCTCGTCGTCCTTGATCTTGAAGAGCTTGGTCAGCTTGGTGATCGCAAACACCTCGTAGATCTCGGGGCGGATGTTCGTGAGGATCAACTCCGACTTGCTCTGCCGGACTTTCTTCTCGAAGCTGATGAGCTTGCCGAGCGCGGCGCTCGAAAGAAACTCGACGCTCGAAAAGTTCAGCAGCAGCTTCTGCGGCCCACCGCCGTCGACCAAGGCGTAGAGCTCTTGCCCAAGTTCTTGGATCTCGCCGTCGTCGATGATCTTCGAGTCGGCGAAGGTGACGACCGTCACCGTACCCGACCTGTTGACGTTGAGGCGCCGAAAAGTGTTCATGCCTGTCCTAGCAGTCGGGGCGGCCAAAGGTGTTTTGGGGAAGCATTTCTCGAGGGGCGACGCGTTACGGCCACGTCAGCGCAATCGCCGCCGCCTGTTCTCCAGCGAAAAAGCTTATCCCCGCCCTTAGGCGTTCGCAAGAGATGCCAACTGCTCGCCGCGGCCGGGCCGCCGCCGGGTCACTCTGGCTTCTTCATCGACAAGCTGTGCAGCACCAGCACGGCGCCCACGGACATCAGGCACCAGCCCAGCCACTCGGGAGGCCGGATCACCCGCCGCGTTGTGGGAAGCGCCGCCGGTGTGGCGACGCCGCCGAACGCCGCGGGCGAAGCGACGCTGGTGGTCGCGGCGCCCTTCTTCGCCAGCAGCCGCGTGGTCTCGGGCGTCAGGACGTAGCTGCTGACCATCCGCAGCTGCAGGCCGATCATCACGAGCAGGATGCCGGCAAAGAAGTACTGGTTGCGGTTGAGCTCCATCGGTCTTGCCTCGCTGCAAGCGCGCCGACGCGCGGCGGGTGGCGGCGTCCGTCGCCGCGTGGGCCGGTCGCAACCATTGAGAACGGCATGCGGGGTCCGGCGCCTCTAACATCGGCCAAGCTCACGGCCCGCGGGCAGGCATTCGCCGCGGCGGCCAATCGCGCGGCAAAGTCGGCGGGAGCCGATCGCGCTGGCTGTGACGGATAACGCGCTTCTTCGGGCACGCGGGAGAAGGCGGCCCACACCCGGCGAATTTTCTCAGGGTCGCGGCTGCAGCAGATCAAGCGCCCGGCCAACACCCTCGCCGAGCCCCTCGCCCAGCACGTCGGCGGCGATGTTTCCGGCGAACTCTCGCTGCAGCTGGGCGTTGCCCGACGCGGCGATCGCGGCGCCCAGCGCTGGGTGCTCCAGGGCGTCGGCGGCGGTAAACCCGCGGATGTCGACGTACGCCTCCGCTAGCTTGCCAGACACCTTGGGTACCAGGTGCAGCCCGTCGCTGGCGTGGACCACGTGGTACGAAATCGCCGTGTGGTAAAGGCCGAACCCCACGGCGACGCCAAGCACAAACGCGTAGATCTTAGCCATGGAGGCGCCTTCGCATGACAGGCAAACGGGGCCAACACCGGCAAGAAAGCGTCGGCGTGGCGGCGGCCGGGAAGTCTACACCCGCCGGCGGCAAAGTCTATGCAAGATGCCCACTACCTGCGTAGCGCACGTGTCCGGTATTCTGGTCTCCATCGCACAAGCCACGCCCCCGCAAGTATCCGCACCGCCGGCATCAGCAGCCCGATTGTGTTTTTTGAACCGCTGGTGCAGATCACAGGCTAGCCGAAACCTGCCGTCGACACGGACCCACCGCCATGAACCTGCCCAGCCAGATGATCCGGTCTTGCCGCAAGCGGCTGTTCCGCTGGAAGGTGGCGGACTCCACCGGGGCGAGCGTCACGGGCGGCGCGCTGTTGACCCGCACGCTGGTCCTCCGACGGCTGCTGCTGCGCGAAGTGCTGGCCGACGACGAGACGCACGTCGGCCTGCTGCTGCCGCCCTCCAACGGCGGCGCCATTGTCAACGCTGCGGTGACCATGGCCGGCCGGGTGTCGGTCAACCTGAACTACTCGGTCACGTCCGAGGTGCTCAACGCCTGCATCCGCCGCGCGGGCATCCGCCACGTGCTGACCAGCCGCAAGGTGATGGAGAAGCTGTCGCTGGACATCGACGCAGAGGTGTTCTGCCTGGAGGACCTGCGGGACAAGGTGACGCTGGCCGACAAAGCGGCGTCCGCCTTCGAGGCGTACGCACTGCCCGCCGCGATGCTCGACCGCCGGCTGGGCCTCGATAAGATCCGCGGCGACGACGAGCTAACCGTCATCTTCACGTCCGGCTCCACGGGCGAGCCCAAGGGCGTGATGCTCACGCAGGAGAACATCCGCTCCAACGTCGAGGCCATGCGGGAGGTGGTGCACCTGACGCCCGACGACGTGATCCTCGGCATCCTGCCGTTCTTCCACTCGTTCGGCTACACGGTCACGCTGTGGGGCCCGCTGGCGCTGGACATGGCCGTGGCGTACCACTTCAGCCCGCTGGACGCCAAGCAGGTGGGCAAGCTGTCGCGGGCGCGTGGGGCGACCATCCTGCTCACCACGCCGACGTTCCTGCGGTCGTACCTGAAGCGGTGCAAGGCCGAAGAGTTCGCTACGCTCGAGGTGGTGGTCGCCGGCGCCGAGAAGCTGCCGGCATCGCTGTGCGACGCGTTCGAGCAGAAGTTTGGCGTGCGGCCCATCGAGGGCTACGGCGCCACGGAGCTCTCGCCGCTGGTGTCGGTCAACGTGCCGCCCAGCCGGTCGCAGACGGCCGACGTCGATTGCCGCGAGGGCAGCGTCGGCCGGCCCGTCCCGCAGGTCAGGGCCAAGGTCGTCCACCCGGAGACCGGCGAAACGCTGCCGACCGGCGCCGAGGGGCTGCTGATGATCACCGGCCCCAACCTGATGAAGGGCTACATGCGGGACGAAGCCAAGACGGCCAGCGTCGTGCTCGACGGCTGGTACGTGACGGGCGACATCGCTCGGCTGGACGCGGAAGGCTTCATCCACATCACGGGCCGCGAGAGCCGGTTCTCAAAGATCGGCGGCGAGATGGTGCCGCACGTGTTGGTGGAGGAGGCCATCGGGGAGTTCCTGTCCGGCGGCGACGACGACGAACCGGTGGCCGTGGTGACCGCCGTGCCGGACGCCAAGAAGGGCGAGCGGCTGATCGTCGTCCACCTGCCGATAGAGAAAACGCCCGCCGAGATCGCTGCGTTCTTGTCGCAGAAGGGCCTGCCCAACCTGTGGGTCCCCTCGGCCGACAGCTACATGCAGGTCGAGGAGCTGCCGCTGCTGGGTTCTGGCAAGCTCGACCTGAAGCTGCTGGCGTCCTTGGCGAAGGACAAATTCTCGGTCGCCGTTTAAGCAAGCCATGCACACCACGGCGCAAGAGGCGGGCGTAAACCCATCGCGCGGGGATCATGGCGTCGCGGCGGACTACGCCCGGCAGTTGGAAGCCGACGGCTTCGCCGTTGCCGGCCCAGTGATCGACGCGCAGCAGGTCGAACAGCTGCGGGCGGCGATCGGCCGCCTGTCCGGCGGCGGCAGCGTGCGTCGGCAGCAGAGCGTGTACGGCGTGCGGAGCCTGCTGGAGTCGTGCCCGGAGGTGCGTAGCCTGGCGGCGTCGCCGGCCGTGCGGTCG
>JBCCQL010000062.1:0-11263 GCA_039024355.1 Planctomycetota bacterium | reverse complement strand
GCTTTCCACCGGGGTGCAAGCTATGGCGAAAAAGGCCACGAAGAAGCAAGCGGTTTCGCCTGGTGAACCCACGGCGCCGGATTGGACGTTCGAGGAGTCCATCGCCGAGCTCGAGCAGCTTGTGGGCGAGCTCGAAGGGGGCGAGCTGAGCCTCGACGAGGCGCTCGACCGGTACCAACGCGGGGTGCAGCGGCTCAAGCAGTGCCAACAGCAGCTGGAGGCGGCCGAGCAGCGTATCACCCTGCTGAGCGGTGTCGACGCCGACGGCAACCCGGTCACGCAGCCACTCGAAGACGCATCGGGCGACCCGGCCGAGGAATCGCTCGAGGCGAAGGCGGCCGCCCGTGCGTCGCGGCGGACGGCGGCGGGGCCATCGCGGCGCCGGGCAGCGGCAGAAGACGCCAGTGACGCGGGCGGCGTGGACGATGCTAGCCGGCTTTTCTAGAATCCGGGTGAGCAACGGGCGTCGCAGGGCGGTGCATTTTCGCCCACCCATCGGCTGGCGTACCAGCGTGCCGCCCCGCCTTCTGCCGTGCCGCCCGCCGCCTGAGCACGACCGCGAGCGCTGATGCCCTCCCCCAAACCTCACAACAACCAGCGTGACGCCGCGCTTGACGCGGCGCCCTCCGCAGCCGCTGCGGACCGCGCACACAGCGTGGCGGAGGGGCCAACGGCGCCGGGAGTGATAGGTGCGATCGATCAGGCCCTGGCCGAGTGCCTCGACCTCGGCCCCGGCTGCCCGCCGAAGCTCGGCGAGGCGATGCGGTACGCGGTGCTGGGCCCCGGCAAGCGTCTGCGGCCGCGGCTTGTGCTGCTGGCCTGCGAGGCGTGCGGCGGCCCCGGGTGCGACGCGGCGGGCCACCCGGCAATGCCCGCCGCCTGCGCGGTCGAGCTGATCCACGCCTACTCGTTGGTGCACGACGACCTTCCCGCGATGGACGACGACGACCTCCGCCGCGGCCGGCCGACGTGCCACGTCGCGTACGACGAGGCGACCGCTATCCTCGTGGGCGACGCCCTGCAGGCCCGCGCGCTGGAGCTGGTGGCCAACCGCCTAGAGCCGGCGTCGCTCGCGGGCCGCTGCTGTGGCGAACTTGCCCACGCCGCCGGGGCCGAGCAGCTGGTGGGCGGGCAGGCCGCCGACCTGGTGGGCGCCTTCGCCGGGGCGACCGCGACCGACCTGCAGCGTATCCACGCCCGAAAAACGGGGGCGATGTTTGTCGTTTCTCTCCGCCTGGGGGCATTGGTCGCCGGAGCGACCGACGACCAGCTAGAATCGGTAACGGCCTACGCCCGGGCGCTCGGCCTGCTGTTCCAGGTGACCGACGACCTGCTGGACGTCGCGGGCGACGAGGCGGCCGTCGGCAAGCGGGTGGGCAAGGACGCCGGCCGCGGCAAGATGACCTACCCAGAGATGATGGGCGTTGACCGCAGCCGGGCTTTTGCGGGAGAACTTGCGGCCGAGGCCACCCAGGCGCTGCGGCCGCTGGGCCCCGCCGCCGACAAGCTCCGTGCGTTGGTCGAGCAGGTCCAGCGGCGCGACCGCTAGCCGGCCCCGCCCGCGGCGTTCACCGATAGGCGACACAGCATGAAGACCCCCACGCCGATCCTGCCCACGATCCAGTCGCCCCGCGACCTGGGCCCGCTGTCGCTGCCGCAGCTGGAACGCCTCGCGGGCGAGATGCGCGACGTGCTGTGCAACCTGGTGTCGGCACGCAGCGCCCACTTCGCGTCGAACCTGGGCGTTGTTGAGCTCTGCCTGGCGTTGCACCAGACGTTCGACTTCTTGCACGACCGGCTGATCTGGGACACCGGCCATCAGATTTATCCGCACAAGCTCATCACGGGCCGCTACCCGCAGTTCGACACCATCCGCACCAAGGGCGGCCTGATGGGCTACCCCAACCCGGAGGAGAGCGACTACGACCTGTTCGTCACCGGCCACGCCGGCGCGAGCGTCTCTACCGCGCTCGGCCTAGCCAGCGGCGACGCCCTGCTGCGCGAGGACGACGACCGCTGGAGCGTCGCGGTGATCGGCGACGGGGCGTTCCCCTCCGGCGTGGTCTACGAGGCGTTGTGCAACATCAAGCCGGTGGGCCGGCGGTCGCTGATCGTGCTCAACGACAACCGGATGAGCATCTGCCCACGCGTCGGCGGCATGGCGGACTACCTGGACCGCCTGCGGATGAACCGGATGTACTCCGGCTTCAAGGAAGAGCTGGCCAAGGTGCTGCAGAAGGTCCCCGTGCTGGGCGACCCCACCGAGCGGCTGCTGACGCAGGTGAAGGAGGCCGCCAAGGCCGGCCTGCACGGCGGCATGCTGTTCGAGGAGTTCGGCCTGCGCTACATCGGGCCGATCGACGGGCACAACATCGGCCTGCTCCGCAAGTACCTGCGGATGGCCAAGAAGACCGACGGCCCCATCCTGCTGCACGTGGTGACCGAGAAGGGCCACGGCTTCCGGCCCGCGGCGGAAGACCCGGTGCTGTTCCACGCCCCGCCGCAGTTCGAGCGGAGCGACGACCGCGTGGTCGCCATGAAGAAGGGCGGCTCGCGGACGTTTACGCACGCCGCGTCGGCGGCCATCCACGACGCGATGAGCCGCGACACCCGCGTGACGGTGATGACCGCCGCCATGTGCCAGGGCAACAAGCTGGAACGCCTGCGCGAAGACTTCCCGGACCGCTTCTTCGACACCGGCATCTGCGAGGCGCACACGGTGGCGTTCGCCGCCGGGCAGGCCAAGGTGGGCGTGCGGCCCGTCGTGGATATCTACAGCACGTTCCTCCAGCGTGCGTTCGACCACATCTTCCAGGAGGTCGCCCTGCAGAACCTGCCGGTGACGTTCATGCTGGACCGCGGCGGCCTGTCCGGCCCCGACGGCGCCACGCACCACGGCGTGTTCGACCTGGGCTACCTACGCCTGTTCCCCAACATGACCGTGATGGCGCCGGGCGACGAGCACGACCTGCGGGGCATGCTCGACCTGGCCCTAGAGCACCCCGGCCCGTGCGCGGTGCGGTACCCCAAGGCGGGCGTCTCGACGCTCGGGGGCGACCGCCAGCCGGTCGAGCTAGGCCGATCGGAAGTGCTGCGGCGTGGCGCCGACGGGGCGATCTTCTGCGCCGGCGGCCTGCTGGGCGAGTGCCTGGCCGCCGCCGACCTGCTGGCCGAGCAGGGCATTGAGGTGGCGGTGGTCAACGCCCGGTTCATCAAGCCGATCGACGTCGAGCTGCTGGCCGAAGTGCTGCCCGCCGCGCCGTTCGCCGTCACCGTCGAAGAGGCGGCCCTGGCCGGCGGCTACGGCAGCGCCCTGCTCGAAGCGGGCAGCGACGCCGGGCTTGATACCAGCCGCGTGCGACGCCTCGGCATCCCAGACGCATACGTCGAGCACGGCGAGCGTGGCGAGCTGCTGGCGGACCTGGGCCTCGACGCCGCCGGCATCGCCCACGCTTGCCAGGAGATGGCCGCGGCGACCGCGGTGCAGTCCTAGCGGGCGGCGCCTCCCGCCGGCGGCGTTCCGGAGGAAAAAGCGGCTGCGTGATAACGCCTCGCCCGCGTAAGCGGCCGACGTGCCGGCAGCAAAACCATGGCCTCGGCTCCACCCACGCACACAGCCGCCCGCGCATGAACGCCCCCGTAAAAGCGGCCATCATCTACGACGGGTCGCGGGCCAGCCTGCGTGACCGCGCTCGGTCGCTGCGGCCGATCATCGATGGCCGCGTCGAGGTGGTGGCGGAGCTAGACGACCTCGACGGCGAGTTCGACCCCGCCGACGCCCAGGTGGTGGTCGTGCTCGGCGGCGACGGCACCATGCTCCGCTCGGCCCGGCTGATGCGGCGCCGGCAGCTGCCGGTGGTGGCGGTAAACCTCGGCAAGCTCGGCTTCCTCGCGGACACGCCCCCCGAAGAGCTGGACGATACGCTGGCCCAGGTCGCCCGGGGCGACGTGCGGCTGGTCAACCACCTGATGTTCGAGTGCTCGCTGCTGCGCGAGGCCGACGCCGAGGGCGACGACCTGCTCGACAACCGCGTCGGCCTTAACGAAGTGGCTGTGCTAGCGGGCGAGCCGTTCAAGATGATCAACGTGCAACTCTACGTTGACGGCGATTTGGCCACCACCTACAGTTGCGACGGCATGCTGGTCAGCACGCCCGTTGGGTCGACCGCCCACAACCTTTCGGTCGGCGGGCCGATCCTGCGGAAGGACCTGCAGGCGTTCGTGATCTCGCCGATCAACCCGCACACGCTGACCGTGCGGCCGGTTGTCGACACCGCGGACCGCGCCTTCGAGATTGTGGTGGCCGACCCCAACCCGGGCACCCGGCTGATGGTCGATGGCCAGGTGGTTGGCCCGATCGAAGCCGGGGACCGCGTGCGGGTGATCCGCTCCAAGGCGGTGTTCCAGCTGATCGAGACCCGCGGCCGAGGCTACTACCGCACACTCCGCGAGAAGCTTGGTTGGGGCCGCCAACCGAGAGAGGAATAGGCGGGCGAGAGAGGAACCGCCGCGGCCCGGGCTGCAGGCCGCCCGGTATTCCAGCCCGCCGCCCGCCGCGCTGTACAGCCTACAACCCACCGCCCGCTCACAGGCAAGGATGCTGAGTGATGCCCGCCCACAAGTCTGCCCTAGCGTTCGTTCTGTCGCGCGGCCTCTTCGCGGCCGCGGCTGTCGCTGCACCCTTCGCCCCGGCCCCTCTCCTGCGCGCCGCCGACGAGGGCCCGCAGGCCTATACGCTGCGGTACAAGTTTGAGACCGGCGACGTGATCCGCTACGAGGTCGACCACCGGGCGAGCATCCGCAGCACGATGGAGAAAACGACCCAGCAGGCCGTCACCCCCAGCGAGTCCGTCAAAGCGTGGAAGGTGATTGACGTCGCCGAGACCAAAGCCTGCCCCGAGGGCGAGATCGAGTTCCAGAACGTGGTGGAGCGGGTCAAGATGACCAACCGCCTGCCCGACCGCGCGGAGATGGTTTACGACAGCGAGCAGGAGGAGACGCCGCCGCCGGGCTTTGAGTCGGCGGCCGAGGCGGTGGGCGTGCCGCTCTCCGCCATACGGATGACGCCGTGGGGCGAGATCATCGAGCGGACCATCAAGCACCACCAGCCGGCGGCGGACCCCAGCGCGCCTATCACCGTGCTGCTCCCCAAGCAGCCCGTTGCGGTGGGCGACTCTTGGGACGAGCCGCAAGACATCAAGGTCAACGCGGCCGACGGCAAAACGAAAATCATCAAGACCCGCCGCCACTTTACGCTCAAGAGCGTTAAGACGGGCGTCGCGGTCATCGAAGCCAAGCAGCAAGTCTTGTCGCCCACCACGGCCGCCATCGACGGGCAGCTGGTCCAGCGGATGATGAAGGGGACGATACGTTTCGATATCGCTCGCGGCCGGATCTTGTCTCAGCGGATGGACGTCGACCGCCGGGTGCTCGGCTTCGCCGGCCGGGCGTCGAGCATGCACTACGTCATGCGGATGGAAGAGCGCCTGGCCGGGGTGACCAAGGCCGGGGTTTCCAGGGCAGAGACAGCCAACGCAGAGACAGCCACCGCCGAAACGCCGAAGACCGCCTTCCGCGAGCGTTCGGTGCTGGTTGGCCCCGCGCCGAGCGGCAAGAAGTAGCACCGGCGCAAGGTGCGTCCCGCGTCGCCGCGGTGTCAACTCCGACGCGTCGGCTTACGCCGGCGAAAAATTCTGCGGCTGGGTGAACTTGACACCGCCGTCGGGCCGATTAGTGTACAGGCATGCACTGTTCGCCCCGCAAGCAACCTCGGACGCAACCCCCGGGTTCGGTCGATTGGCTGTTCCTCGACATGAACGCGTACTTCGCGTCGTGCGAGCAGCAGCGGCAGCCGGCCCTCCGCGGTCGGCCGGTGGCCGTTGTGCCTACCATGACGGACCGCACGTGCTGCATCGCCGTGAGCTACGAGGCCCGGCCCTACGGCGTCACAACAGGGACTAATGTCGGTGAGGCCCGCCGGCGGTGCCCCGGCCTGCAATTGGTGCAGGGCCGGCACGAGCACTACATCGAGCTGCACCACCAGATCGTTGCCGCGGTCAACACCGTGCTGCCTGTCGAAAAGGTCTGCTCGATTGATGAGATGGCCTGCCGCCTGCCGCCGCAAAAACGGGGGGCAGAAGACGCCCAGCGGGTCGCGCGCGACGTGAAGCGGGCGATCGCCGAGCAGGTGGGCCCGTATCTTCGGTGCTCCATCGGCTTGGCGCCGAATCGTTTTTTGGCGAAGGTCGCCAGCAACCTCAACAAGCCAGACGGCCTGTCGACCATCCTCCGCGAGCAGCTGCCACGCCGCCTGCACACGCTGCGTCTATCGGACCTGCAGGGCATCGGCGCCAACATGCAGCGCCGTCTGGCGAGCCGCGGGGTGACGAGCGTGCGGCAGCTCTGCGCGCTTTCCAAGCCCGCCATGCGTGAGGTTTGGCAGAGCGTCCTGGGCGAGCAGTGGTGGCACATGCTCCGCGGGGACGACGTCGAGGAGCGACCCTCGACCCACCAGACCGTTGGCCATTCGCACGTGCTCGCCCCGCGGCTGCGGACCGACGCGGGCGTCTGGGCCGTGCTGGTCCGCCTGCTGCACAAAGCGGCCGCCCGGCTGCGGAAGATGAGCCTAGTGGCGCGGCGGCTGCTCGTGCAGGTGCGGTACGTGGGCGACCGGCCCTCTTGGTGCGTCAAGGCGCCCGTCAACCGCTGCAGCGACACGCCGACGCTGCTCAAGGCGCTGGCGGCGGCGTGGCGAGACCGCCCGCTCGACGCCACCCCGCTGCAGGCGGCCGTAACGCTCACCCACCTGCAGCCCGCCCGCGGCACGCCGCTGCCGCTGTTCGCCGAGGACAGGGCGGCGGTCCGGGCCGCCGAGACGATGGACGCCATCAACAAACGCGTCGGCGCCAACACGCTGTACTTCGCGTCGATGCACGAGACGCGCGAGGCCGCCCCCATGCGTATCGCGTTCTCGCACATCCCCGACATCGACAGCGAGATGGCGGGCTAGCGGGCTTTAGCCGGTCGCCCGTCGCGCAGGGCGGTTGTAGGAGTCTTGCGGGCAAGCGGATCGGTACCCGTTTGCCCGAATTGGGATAGACTTCTCCATGGACACAGACGCTACGCTGACTGAGCCGCGTGAACGAACGGGCGAGGCCACCGCCAAAGCCCCCGCCAGCGGTGCGGCTGAACCGGTTAGGGGCCCCGCCCTTCCGCCCCGCAGCCCGGCGTGGTCGGTCGAGGTGTTCTTCGACGGCGATTGCCCGCTCTGCCTGCGTGAGATCAACATGCTCCGGCGGATGGACAAGGCAGAGAAAATCCGCTTTACGGACATCGCCGCCGAGGGCTTCGACACGGCGGCCGTGGGCATCGACATGCCGACGCTGATGGCCGAGATCCACGGCCGGCTGCCCACGGGGGAGATCATCACAGGCGTCGAGGTCTTCCGCCGGCTCTACTCGGCCGTGGGGCTTGGCTGGGCGGTGGCCCCGACGCGGTGGCCCGGCGTGCGGCAGGTGCTCGACATTGCCTACCGCTTCTTCGCCAAGTACCGCCTACGCCTGACCGGCCGCTGCGGCCCCGACTCCGCGGCTTGCAAGGTCCCCGGCAACGGCTGAACGCGGCTTACCACCAAAACCGCAGCCCGACCATGGGCCCCTTCAGCTCGACATCGCCGATCCGCCGGTAGTCGTACCCGCCGAAAACTTCGCACCGGTCAAGCATCACGCCAACGCCCGCAGCGGCGTGCAGCGTCTGGGCGTCGCCGAGCGTGCCAAAGTCGATCTCTGCCGACAGCACCAGCGGGTCCGCCAGGGCGTGGTCGGCCATCAGCGTGAAGTTGACGCCGGCGTCTGTCGCGTGGGCGTCGCCCAGCCACGCGGCGCCGACGCCGGCCCTGATGAGTGTGCGATCGGTCTCAATCAGCCGGTACAGCAGGTTCACCTCCCCAAGGTGCAGCTCGTCATGGCCGCCGCCCGGCAGCTCCTCGGTGAACAGGTTCCAGTCGAAGCCGACGCCGAAGCCGTGCTCACCCTCGAGCAAAAAGCGGAAGCCGGTGCGATCGACCCCGCCGCCGGCGTCGCCGATCTCCAAGCCGACGCGTCCCAGCCACGGCTTGGCGCCGGCCGCCGATCCCTGGCCGCAGCAGCGGAAGCCGTTTTCGCCCCCGGCGTAGGGGAACGCCGTGAATCCAGGCGTTGCCGCGGGCGGCGGGCCGAGGGGCTGGAGGGGCGATGGGGCGATCTCCGCCTGCACGAAGCCAGGGCCGAAGCACGCGTCGGGCGTGGGCTCTACGGGGATGGGTTCGACGAGGGTTGCGTCGATGGGTAACACGACGACCGCCGGGGCGGTTGGCACGCAGGCCGGCGTGCACGGGCGCCGGACGCGTGGTGGGCAAACCCAAGGGGCGTGCGAGAACCAACCACCCCCCAGCCAAGCGCCCCCGCCGCGACCGCTGGCGTGGAACCGACCCGCGTGGTGCCCCCGCGAGGCACGGCGGCCGCGCGAGGCGGTGGTCCTCGGCGGGCCGGCGGTTGCCGGTGGCGGGTTGTTGGCAGGCTCTGCGGCGGTGGGCGCTGGTTCTTCGCGCGTTCGCTGTGTTGCCCGGCGGAGCTTGCCCTCCGAACGCTGCGTGACCGGCGTCGTGCTGCCGCCGGCTAAATCAGCTCCGCGGGCCTCCGCCCGGGCGGCCGCTAGCTTGCCGGCGTCTGCTTGGCTGCTGGCTGTGATCAGAACGAGGGCGAGAGCGAGCAAACGACGCATGACGGCGGCTCCAATCCGCGGTGGCGATTCCTTTGCCACCGCAGCGGTGCAATGCCGGCGCCAAAACGTGGCCCGCCGCCGTTTATCGCCGAACAGGGCGGAAAACGGTTTGACTGTCGCGTAACGCCCTGAGTCGGGCTCAAAGATGTGACGTCAGAACGACGTCGGGACTCTGCTAACTGATGGCGCAGAGCCGATGCGCCCTGGCCGGCCTGATCACACGGTTGTCGTCGCTGTGGGCAGCGGGCCCAGTCACCCGGCAGGATGAGTTGCCGCGGTAGGCGATCCAGCCAGGCAATCCCAGATGAAGGTTGCTACAGTACCCCCAAGGGGAGTCGAACCCCTGTCTCCGCCGTGAGAGGGCGGTGTCCTGGGCCACTAGACGATGGGGGCGTGGCCGTTGTTCCTTCGCTTTGCACCTCTGGAGTATGTGGGTTTGCCCGGGCATCGGCAAGTCCCATCCGCAGCGCGGGCCGTAGGCACAGCCGGCGCCGCTGCGTAATCGGCTACGCGGTGATGCCTTTGGTGAGCTTCATGAAGGCGGTTTCTAGGTCGATCTCTTGCTCCGCGAAGAGCTTCAAGCGGTAGCCTTCTGACACAAGCCGCCCAGCGAGGTTCGATGGGTCGCGGTGCGACTCTTCGAGCGTCACGCGGAGCTCTCCCCCGTGCTCCTCGACGGACGCCACGCCGGGCTGCGAGCTCAGCAGTTTTGCGGCCGCGCCCTGGTCGCCGGCGACGGCGATACGCATCACCAGCTGCTTGCGGAGCATGGCCATGAGCTCCTCGATGGTTGCGTTGTACTGCAGCTCGCCACGCTCGATGATGCCTACTTTGTTGCAGATGTCCGCCAGCTCCGGCAGGATGTGGCTAGAGACCATGATGGTCTTGCCGAGCCCGCTGAGGCGCTTGATGAGGTTCCGCATATCGATCCGCGCACGGGGGTCGAGGCCGCTGGCCGGCTCGTCCAGCAGGAGCACTTGGGGGTCGTGCAGCAGCACCCGCGCCAGGCCAAGGCGTTGCGTCATGCCCCGCGAGAGGCTGGTCACCAACGCTTCGCGCTTGTAGTCCAGGTCGACCAGGCCGAGGACCTCGTCGCACTTCTTGCGGCGGGCCTGCCCCTTGATGCGGTAGGCGGCGGCGAAGAACTCGAGGTACTCGATCACCTTCATGTCGTCGTACACGCCGAAGAAGTCGGGCATGTAGCCGAGCAGGCGGCGGATCTCTTTCGGGTTGTTGTAGATCGAGTAGCTGCCGACGTAGGCCTCGCCCCACGTGGGCGTGAGCAGCGTGGCCAGGATCCGCATGGTGGTGGTCTTGCCGGCGCCGTTGGGGCCGATGAAGCCAAAGACGTCGCCCTCGGCGAGGCAGATGTCGATGTCTTTGATGGCGAACAGTTCGCCGTACTTCTTGGTGAGCTGGCGGGTCTCGATCATCGTCACGCCGCGGGTGGTTTAGCGCTGTGTAACGGGCAGGACAAAACGGTAGAAGCAGCGGTCGTCCGGTGAGGGGTCCCTGCCGGCCTGGGCGCCGCCCTTGAGCAGCCCGTCGGGTTGGGCGCCGCGGGCCACCAGCACCGCGTGGCCGTCGGCCAACGCGCCGCTCAAGTCGCACGGGGGCGTGAAGCCATTGCCCAGCGTCGTGAAGCCCGACCGCCGGAGCGTGTCGGTGAACATGGTGAGCATCGCCAAGCCGTCCAGGCTGAGGTTGTTTGCGTCGAACTGCGGCGCCGCCCCGGCCGAATCGCCGGGCTGCAGGTAGTCGCGGCGGATGAGGGTGTTGAACGTGAGCGGCACGCGTGTGTCGTCGATGGAGAGCACGGCGCCGTCGGCAATGTCGCCCAGCCGCCAAGCCCAGTCGCCGGCCGCGAGCCAGGCCTGGCGTAGGTCACCGCCAGAGGCGTTCGTAAGAACGCCCTCGATCAAGCCGGAGTCCGCGACGGCGAGCCGGCATTCGATTGCGGCCGGCCCCTTGCCGCGCCAGCGGGCGACGAGCGATTTGGTGGAGCGCGTGTTGATCGGCACGCCGGCGATCTCGCCCAGCGTTTCGGAGTGCCTGTAGGCGGCTGCCGTGGCGGAGAAGGAATCGGCCTGTGTGTCGACGCCGGCGAGCCCCCCGCCGGGCATGCCCAGCCAAGTGACGTAGCCGCCGGCCGGTCCCGCCAGCGGGCCGGCCACCCCGCGTGGCGTTACCCGTGCGTCGTACCGCGTGGCCACCGGGCTGTAGGCCTGTGCCCACACCAGCCCGCGGGTCACGCCGGACGCGACGTCAACGTCGATGATCGCCAGCTGGTTGATGCGCGGCTGCTCGCCGGCGTAGCGGTTGGCGAGCAGGTACGAGCCGCCGGCAAAGGCGACGACGACGGCCGGGAACGTCGCCCACGTCAGCTCGAGTCGGCCCAGGACACGGCCGAGCAGCAGGTAGTCGATCGGCCCGATCAGCAGCAGGTAGCCGATGGCCGCCGCGACGATGGCCAGCATCGGCGTGGCGACCACGCCGCCGAAGC
>JBCCQL010000061.1:0-11284 GCA_039024355.1 Planctomycetota bacterium | reverse complement strand
TGATCGGCGTGACGCAGTTCTTCCGCGACGCGGAGGCGTTCGAGTCGCTCCGCCAACGGGTGATCAGCCCGCTGTTTGTTGAGCGGCCGGTCGACGACCCGGTGCGTGTGTGGGTGGCCGGCTGCGCGACCGGCGAGGAGGCCTACTCCCTCGCTATGCTGCTGGACGAGGAGTCGCGGCGGCACGACTGGCGGGGTGACATCAAGGTGTTCGCCACGGACGTGCACCGCCCGTCGATCGACTCCGCCGGCCGCGGCGTTTACGAGAAGGAGCAGGCGACCGGCCTAAGCGAAGAACGCACCGAGCGTTATTTTCTCCGCAAGAAGGATGCGCTGCAGGCCGCCACGCCGCTGCGGCAGATGGTGGTGTTCGCGTCGCACAACGTGCTGCGAGACGCGCCGTTCACGCGGCTCGACTTGGTGACGTGCCGCAACATGCTGATCTACTTCCGCCCGGAGGCGCAGCGGAAGGCGATCTCGCTGTTCCACTTTGGGCTGCGGTCGGGCGGCCGGCTGATGCTGGGCCCGAGCGAGACGCCCGGCGAGCTCAGCGAGGAGTTCGACGTGGTGGACCAGCGCCACCGGCTGTACCGCAAGCGGCGTGACGTGAGCCTGCTGGCGGACATCCGGCTGTCGGCGCCGAAGCCGGCCGCCCGCCTGGAGGCGCCCGCGGCGGCGAAGGGTGTGGGCAAGTCGAGCCTGGCCGAGCGGCAGGTGATCGCCGCCTACGAGCAGCTGTCCAGCGCTCGGCTGGCGCCGTCGTACCTGGTGAACACCCGCGGCGAGTTGGTGTACTCGACGCCCGGCGCCTCGCGGTTCTTGAAGACCAGCGACGGGTTTGCCAGGAACAAGTTCCTGGACCTGGTGCACGGCGACCTGCGGACGCCGATCGCCAGCCTGATGCGGCACTGCGAGCAGGACGCCGCCGCCGCGACGCTAAAGAGCGTCACGCTGGGCGGGGCGGGCGGCGGCGTGACGGTCGAGGTGAGCGTCGCGCCCATCCAGCTGCCCGACTATGACGAGCCCGTGCTGGCTGTCACGATCGACGCCGGCGACGCCGCACGTACCGCGCCGGACGCCGAGCAGGTGGAGCGCGACGAGCTTGCCAACGAGCGGATCGACCACCTCGAGACCGAGCTGGGCCACACCCGCGAGAACCTGCAGGCCACGATCCAGGAGCTCGAGACCAGCAACGAGGAGCTTCAGGCGGTCAACGAGGAGCTGGTGGCGTCCAACGAGGAGCTGCAGAGCACCAACGAGGAGCTGCACTCGGTCAACGAGGAGCTCCACACCATCAACTCCGAGCACCAGCGGAAGATCGAGGAGCTCACGGACCTGACCGAGGACATGGAGAACCTGCTCCAGTCTTCGGATTCGGTCACGCTGTTCCTCGACGAGCAGCTGACCATCCGCCGCTTTGCGCCGGGGGCGGAGAAGGTATTCGGCATCCTGGCGACCGACATCGGCCGCGGGATCGACACCTTCGCCAACACGCTGGACTACCCGGCCCTGTTCGACGACCTGGGCGCCGCGATCCGCGAGGACCGCACCATCGAGACCGAGGCCGCCAGCCGCGGCGGCGTGCACTACCTGGTGCGGATCACGCCGTACCAGTCGGAGGTGGGCTCGCGCGGCGCGGTGCTCTCGCTGGTGGACCTCTCGCCGCTTCGCCAGGCCCGCGAGGAGCTGCAGGCCAGCGAGCAGCTCTTCCGGGGGATGTTCGAGAACTCTGCGGTGGGCATGGCCCGCAAGTCGCTCGACGGGTCTTGGCTGAACGTCAACAGCCGCTTCTGCGAGCTGCTGGGCTACACGCGCGAGGAGCTGCTCGCCCGCACGTTCCGCGACGTCACGCACAAGGACGACGTCGCCGAGGACACCCGGCAGATCGAGCTCATGGCGTCCGGCAAGAGCGACAGCTACGCCCTGCAGAAGCGGTACCTGCGGAAAGACGGCGAGGTGATCTGGGTCAACCTGACGGTGTCCCTGCAGCGGAGCGACACGGGCGAGCCGCTGCACTGCATCTCCGTGGTTCAGGACATCACGCAGACCAAGCGGCTGGAGGAGCAGCTCCGCGAGGCGATCGGCCAGCGTGACCGCTTCCTGGCGACGCTGTCGCACGAGCTGCGGAACCCGCTGGCCGCCCTGCTGCACGCCGCCCGGCTGCTGGACCGCCGCAGCGTGCCGGAAGAAGAGGGCCGGCCGCTGGGCGTCATCCTCCGCCAGTCGCAGCAGATGGAAGCGTTGCTGCGCGACCTGCTGGACGTCTCGCGGGTGACGCAGGACAAGCTGTCTCTGCACCGCTCGCCGGTCGACCTGGTCGGCCTCGCCCGCGTTGCCGCGGAGACCATGGCCCCGCAGATGCAGAGCCACGCCCACGAGTTTGAGCTGGACCTGCCGGAGGGGGGCGTCTGGATCGACGCGGATCCGACACGCATCCTGCAGGTGCTCGAGAACCTGCTGAGCAACGCCGCCCGCTACACGCCACGCGGCGGGCGCGTGACGCTGCGCCTGAGTACGCAGGGCGGCGCCGCCCGTGTGGAGGTGGCCGACACGGGGCGTGGGCTCACGCCGGAGCTCATCGACCGGGTGTTCGACATGTTCGTGCAGTCCGAAGAGAGCGAGCGCTCGCTCGACGGCGGCATGGGGCTTGGCCTGACGCTCACCAAGTCGATCGTCGAGATGCACGGCGGCCGGGTCACCGCCCGCAGCGACGGCGAGGGCCAGGGCAGCACGTTCGAGGTGCTGCTGCCGGAGACCGACGGCAGGCCGACGCCCGCCGCCGATCACCCGGCCGTCGGCGAGCGGGTCCGCCGCGTCGTGCTGGTCGAGGACGAGGCGGACGCCCGCGAGATGCTGGCCGAGACGCTCGAGCTAGACGGGTTCGACGTGGCGACCGCCGCCGACGGCGACCAGGGCCTGGCCCTCATCATCCAAGAGCTGCCCGAAGTGGCCCTGGTGGACGTCGCGCTGCCCGGCCTCACGGGGTACGAGATCGCCACGCAGGTCCGCAAGACCGACAACGCCGCTGGGGTACGCCTGGTGGCGATGACCGGCTACGGCCGGGACGAAGACCGCCGGGCGGCCCTCGAGGCGGGCTTCGACGACCACCTGGTCAAGCCGGTGCAGCCGGCCGACCTGCTGCGTGTGCTCACCAAACCCAAGGGCGACGCCTAGCCGGCCAGCGACGCGTAGCCGGACGGCCGATACTGCCCACGGGCGTGGCTGCCGGCGCCCGCCAAAGCTACCCGGCGCCCGCCCGTGGCTACGAAGCCGCCGGCGTGGCCGTCAGCTCGTCGTGCAGCGAATCGACCAACGCCTGGGGCTTGATCGGCTTGGTGAACCAGCGGTCGACGCCACGCGGCCCGATGGGCACCGGCGACCGCTCGGCGGTCTCGCCCGTCACGGCAAACACACGCAGGCCGGCCAGGTCTTTCTCCGCCCGGATAGAGCGGACCGTTTCGGGGCCGTCCATCACCGGCATGTGCATGTCGAGCAGCACCACATCGGGGCGGCGGGCCCGGCCCAGATGCACCATCGCCTGCAGGCCGTCGGCGGCCGTGTCGACTTGGAAGCCGCTCATCTCGAGGTAGCCGGCCAGCAGCTCGCTCTCGTTGGCGTCGTCGTCCACGAGCAGGGCGTGGGGCCTGTCCGCCTGATCCGCAGCCGCCGGGTCTGTGGGCGCCGCGCCGGCGTCGAGCCGGTCGAACTGGGCCATCGCCCGGCGGAGGGTCACCAGGGCCTTGGCGTGCATGCCGGCGTTGAGCTGCCGCTCCGCCAGGCTGAGGGCCAGGCTGGCGTTGTTCAGCAGGTTGCGTTGCCGGTGGTCCGTCGAGCCCGGAGACTCCGTCGAGCCCGAAGGCGATGCCCCATCCGCCGGATTAAGATCGCCGGCGTAGGTGTGGGCCAACTCATGACGCAGGACCTTGACGTCCTGCGGCGCGTCGACGCCCACGCGGACGCGGTTGCCAGACACGCGGAGGATGGCGACAGTGATGCCTAGGTTCGGGAAGACGATCTTGTCTTCCACGCCGCGGGAGAGCACGAGCATGGGTCTTCACCTCCATGAGGTCGCTGGCCCGCGTGCATCCGTGGCAACCGAGGCGCATCCATCGATTCTGTTTTGGTCGCCGCCGCGTAGGCTCATCGATCCATGATGGGCCGTCCCGGGCGGCCGCCGCGTTCGTGCGGCAGACGCATTTGGCGAGAACGTAGCGGATTCTCCGCTGCGGCTAAACACCAGTTTGTCGGTGCTAGCAGCGCCGGCGCCCCGCCGGATCTCCGCGGGCCCAACCGGCGGGGACCGCCCGCAGACGACGGCCAAGCGGTAGACCCCCACGGCCGGGTGTGGGCATGATGACGCCATGGACAAAACCACCGGCGGCGGCACGCAAAACAGCGGCGGGCGGGCGGCCTTTGGCGATACGGGCGGCCTGCTCACGGCGGTCATGGCTTCGTGCCGCGACGCTATTATCGCCTGCTCGCTCGACGGCACGATCGAGGCCTGGAACCTCGGCGCCGAGCAGATCTACGGCTTCCGGGCCGATCAGGCCCTGGGCCGCGACGCGTCGCTCACGGTGCCGGCCGGGCGCCGGGACGAGCTGCGGGCGTTGGTGGCCGCGGCCCGCGAGGGCCGGTCGATCGAGCACTTCGACACCGTACGGGTGCGTCAGTCGGGCGAGGCGTTCCCGGCGGCCGTGTGCGGGTTTCCTATCCACGCCCCGGGCGGCCGCGTGGTGGGCTACGCCACGGTGGAGCGCGATATCTCGGACCGCGTCCGCGCGGCCGACGCCCTGCGGCAGGCCCTGGGCGAGGCGCGCGAGGCCAGCCACGCCAAGTCCCGCTTCCTGGCCAACGCCAGCCACGAACTGCGGACGCCCATGAACGCCATTGTCGGCATGACCGCCCTGGCGCTCGAAGAGAACATCTCCGACGAGCTGCGGGAGTACCTGCAGACGATCCGCGAGTCCGCCGACGCGATGCTGCACCTGATCAACGACGTGCTGGACCTCGCCAAGTTTGAGTCCGACCGGTTCGAGCTCGACGAGGCGACTTTCGACCCGCGGGACGTGCTGGAGGGCACGGTCAAAGCCCTGGCCGCCGCCGCGCACGCCAAGGGGCTGGAGCTGGTGTGCAACGTCGCGCCGGACATGCCGGCCGGCCTGGTGGGCGACCCCGTTCGGCTGCGGCAGATCCTGACCAACCTGGTGGGCAACGCCATCAAGTTCACCGAGCAGGGCGACGTCATTGTCGAGGTCTCGCCCGTGGCGGTCGAGAAGGAGCACTGCCGGGCCAGGTTCCGCGTTGCGGACACGGGCATCGGCATCTCTCGGCGGGACCAGCAGCGGATCTTTGCCGCCTTCACACAGGTCGACAGCGAGACCACCCGCGAGTACGGCGGCACCGGCCTGGGCCTGACCATCACGCGGCACCTGGTGGACTGCTTCGGCGGCGAGCTGCGGGTGACCAGCGAGCCCGGCGCCGGCAGCGTCTTTGAGTTCGAGCTGCTGCTGCCCATCGTCGAACGCGCGGCGACGGTCACCGCCGACGAGACACGCGGCCTGCGGGGCCTAAGCGCCTTGATCGTCGACGACAGCGAGGCGAGCCTCGAGTCGCTCACCCGCCAAGCCGCCGCTTGGGGGATCGACGCCACGGCGGTGGGTTCTGGGCAGGCGGCCGTGGAGCGGCTCCGGGCGGCGGCCGCTGCCGGGCAGGCCTACGACTTCGCGTTGATCGACGCCCTCATGCCGGGCGTCGACGGCTTTACCATCGCCAGCCGCCTGCTCGCCATGCCGGGCGTCCCCACGACGCCCATCCTGATGGCCTCCGCGACGGACCGGCTCGAGTTCGGCGACCGCTACGCCGCGGTGAGCCACATCGCGTGCGTGCAGAAGCCGGTCAGCCAGTCGCAGCTGCTGGACGTGATCACCCACTCGATGGGCGGCGAGAACCCGGGCGCCGCGGCCCCGCGCTCGCCGTTTGACCAGCCGATGGTCGCCCCGCTTACGGTGTTGATCGTGGAGGACACGCAGGCCA
This sequence comes from Planctomycetota bacterium, assembly GCA_039024355.1. GTDB lineage: Bacteria > Planctomycetota > Planctomycetia > Pirellulales > Lacipirellulaceae > JBCCQL01. The sequence continues at coordinate 5,252 of JBCCQL010000061.1, read as the reverse complement.
ACCAGCGGCTGGTCGAGCGGGTGCTCGCCAAGCGGGGCCACGCCTTCCAGACGGCCGTCAACGGCCGCGACGCGGTAGACGCCTTCCGGCGGCAGCAGTTCGACGTCGTACTGATGGACGTGCAGATGCCCATCATGGACGGGCTGCAGGCGACCGAGGCCATCCGGCAGTTCGAGGGCTCGCAGCAGGGCCGGGCGCCGACGCCGATCATCGCCATGACGGCCCACTCCATGCAGGGCGATCGGCAGCAGTGCCTGCGGGCGGGCATGGACGCCTACCTGTCCAAGCCGCTCGACATCGCCAAGCTGATCCACGCCGTCGAGTCCGCCGGCGCGGCGGCCCCCGCCCGGCCGCCCCTGACCGCCCGGCCGCCTCTGCCCACGCAGCCGCAGCCCGCCACGGAGGGCCACGCGGCGGGGCCGCCACAACCGCAGCCGCTCAACACGGGCGACGCGCTCCAGCGGCTGCGCGGCGACGAGGACCTGCTGCGCGACATGACCAGCTTCTACCTCTCCGACAGCGGGCCGCTGCTGCAGGCCATCGCCGACGCGTGGCAGGCAGACCCGCGGGCGACCCAGCGAGCCGCCCACAGCCTCAAGGGCCTCGCCTCGACCATCGGCGCCGAGCAGGCGGCGTCCCTCGCCGCAGAGCTCGAAGAGGCGGCCAGCCGTGAACAAGGCGCGACGCTGGGGCCGCTGATCGCCCGGCTGCAAGAAGCGCACGCTGCGCTGTTGGCGGAGCTAACGGCCGCGGGGGCGCCGCCACCAGACGCGGCGCCGACGACAGACCCGGAGCGCTAATCGTCTACACGCACTCCGGGGTCGATCACGATGCCGTTGCTGCGGATTTTATTGCGCAGGCTCCCACGCGTGATGCCCAGCAGCCGGGCGGCCTCCGATTGGTTCCCGCCGGTGTGCCGCAGCACGCGGGTGAGCAGCTGCCGCTCGAAGAGCGCGAGGCCCTCGGCGTACAGGTCGCCGGCGCCGCGGGCTAGGCCGTCGGTGATGAACTCGGCGAGCGACGCCCCCTGGGCGTGGTCCGCCTTGTTGACGCCGCCAACGCCGTCGCCCCGGCCAACGCCGTTACTGGCAACGCCATCGCCGGCCGCTTCGCCGCTGCCTTCTGTGGCGCCGGCCGGATCGCTCCCGCCGGCCGTGGTGGTCGGGCTGACCGGCGCCGCGCCGCCGCTGCGTGCCACCTGTGCCACCTCCGGCGGCAGGGCGCCCACGGTCAACACGGCGCCCGCGCAGTCCAGCATGGCTTGGCGGATAACGCTCTGCATCTCGCGGACGTTGCCCGGCCAGTCGTACGCCAGCAGGGCCTGCACCGCGTCGGGCGCGATGCCCTGGATGTCGAGGCCCATCGCCTGGTTGTTGCTGGCCAGCAGGTGTCGCAGCAGGGCCAGGCGGTCGTCCCCCCGCTCGCGGAGCGGCGGCAGCGTGATGCTGTAGCCGTTGAGGCGGTAGAACAGGTCGGGCCGGAAGTCGCCCCGCTCGCCCATCGCCTCGAGGTCGCGGTTGGTGGCCGAGACGATCCTCACGTCGGCCGAAAGCGTCTGGGCGCCGCCCACCCGCTGAAAGGTCTTCTGCTGCAGCAGCCGCAGCACCTTGCCCTGCACGGCGGGCGACATGTCGCCGACCTCGTCGAGGAAGAGCGTGCCGCCGTCGCACTGCTCGAACTTGCCGATGCGGCGGCCGTGGGCGCCGGTGAACGCGCCCTTCTCGTGCCCGAACAGCTCGCTCTCGAGCAGCGTCTCGGACAACGCCGCGCAGTTGACCGCCAGGAAGGGCCCGCCCGCCCGGCCGCTGTGCTGGAACAGCGCGCGGGCCACCAGCTCTTTGCCGGTGCCGCTCTCCCCCCGCACCAGCACCGGCACGTCCTGCGGCGCCACACGGCCGATGGCCTTGAACACCTCCTGCATGGCGTCGCAGCGGCCGATGAACGTGTCGGTCCGCCGGTCGGGGCCGGCCAGCCCCGCCGCCCCGTCGGCGGTGTTCAGCCCCACGCCGACGCTCGATAGGCGGCGTGACTCGGCGGCCTCCAGGACCAGCCGCGTGAGTGTCGCCGCGTCCAGCGGCTTGGTGATGTAGTCGTAGGCGCCGCGTTTGATCGCCTCGATCGCCGTGTCGCTGCCGCCCTCGCCGGTCGCCAAGATCACCGGCAGGCGGGGGTCGCGATCCCGCAGCAGGTCGAACGCTTCCAGGCCCGACATATCGGGCAGCACCAGGTCGAGCAGCACGACGTCCGGCTCAAGCTCCGCCGCCGCGGCCACGCCTTGCTCCGCCGTTGCCGCGGTGGCTACGTCCACGCCTTCGGCCTGCAAGATCTTGGTCACCAGGTGACGGATCGCGCGGTCGTCGTCGATGGACAGCAGGCGTGGCATAGCGATCGATCGGCAGCAAAGCGAGCGGCGTCTGCAGGCTGGCGGGCTAACCGCGGCGCGGCCAGTATCCCACTCCGCCGCGTGCCGGCGCTGACCGCTCTTGTAGTGGAGCAGACCGGCGGGCTTGCTCCTAGCGGCTGCCACGGTGAAAAGCCGATTGCAGAAGCAGCGCTGGTGTCGCGGCCGGGAGTTGGCCCGAACGAGCGCAGCAAAAACGCCTGCCCCGAGCCGGCGGGGCAGGCGTAGACGTTTGTCGGAAGATGGGCGCGCCGCGTTACCCCTCTTGCGCCTGCACCATCCACAACGACTTTTCGAGCTCACCGGCAACGCCTATCAGCAGGTCCTCGGTGACCGGGTCCGGGTCGCCGACGGTTGCGATGGCTACGCGGAGGCCCGCGATGACCTTCTCCAGGCGATCGGCTGTTAGCGTAACGGTCTCGGAAACGCCTTGCAGCCCGGTTGGGTAGGGCGGCAAACGTGTCCCCTCAGCGACCCGCGTGCAACGCCCGTCGGCCGGATCACCGAGCGTAACAATCCGCTCGGCGACGGCGTCGGATGCGTTGCGGGCTTGATCGATGATCTCGTCCAGCTGCAGGTGGACGGAGCGGAAGTTGGCGCCCACAACGTTCCAGTGGGCCTGCTTGCCCTGCAACGCGAGGTCAATCAGGTCGGCCAGGCAAGCCTGCAGGGCCGAGATGGTCTTGGTGCGATCTTCACCGGTAATGACGTGTCGCTTCAAAGCGGTCATGGGCTCCTCGGGGTTAGGTGTTATGGGCTTTGGCGACCGTAGCGTAGAGCTACCGCAGGCGGTGGGCCACTGGTCGCATCTCTACATGCCTTGTGGCTAAGCCGCCTGCGCGAACGCTCGATCTACTGCGCTGCGTTCTTCCTCATCGGCGGGCTGCACCACGATGACGGTCTTACCAGTGCTGAGGTGCGTAAGGACCTCGGCGGGCGGGTCGAGGACCATCCTGCTGCGGCCGGCGTTGATCATGCTGATGGCGAACATCATGCCCAGCAGCCCGCCCACGACGCTCGCGAACAGCGAGACCGCGAGCCCGATCAGAATACCGACGGCGGGCGACACCGCGACGCCCGCAATGACGCCAAACAGCACGCCGGACGCGGTGTAGCTCCGCAGCCGGCTCTGCTCTTCGGGCCCGTCAACTCGCACGGATTGCGACCGCAGTTCACGGCGCTTTAGCGGGTCGGAGCACAAGACGCCAATCCGCGTCCGCTCGACGCCCTGCCGGGCGAGCAGCTTCAGCACCGTATGCACTTCTGCCAGCGAAGCGAACGCGCGTCCCATGACGATCGGACGCGTGATCAGCAAACGGTTGTCGGCCGGCGTTTCTTTGGTTGGTTCGGCCGCGTTGGGGTTTTGGTTCGCAGCAGTGATGTCGGGCTCGGCAAGGGTAAGCGTCACTGTTTTCTCCTCTGGGCGATCTTCTCTGGCGGGTGGCAGGAAGAAATGGAGGAGCAACCGATATGCCAAACGACCCCGCGGCGTTCCACACCAGGGCCGCTAGGAAACTGCGCTGTCCGCTAAACAGGCCGACCGTCCCCGCCGGCCGGGCGTCGAGGGCAGCCGAGGCGCCGCAGTGCCAAGGCGTCGAAGAATTGCCGGGTGAGCGGCGTGGCGTGATCGCCTGTCGCGCTGCACGCTGGTTTAGCGCCTGCCAGGCTGGTCGCGTGCCAACCAGCGGACCATTGCCGCCCGAGAAGGAAGCCGCGGAAAGGACAGCCAACGAATCGCGGCCCGTCTGGCACGGTCGTTGCACCGAGTCGACGAGACTTCTGCCGAAACTGTACGAGCCTACCGCGCTACGAGGGTATGCATGCTGGGAAAGATGGACGTCTCTGGCGTTTCCGATCGCGGGCGTGTTCGGGATCGGAACGAAGATCAGTTCCTCATCGCCGACCTTGCCCGCCAGGCGTGCGTTCGGGGGACCAGCATGAGCTACGATTCGGGCCAGCCGGTCGCCCACGCTACGCAGGGCCGGTTGGTCGCCGTGGCCGATGGCTCCGGGAGGCGGGCCGGCGGCGACCGCGCGAGCCAGCTGGTTGTCGAGACAGCGGCCGAGCAGATCATCCGCCGCATGCCCCCCGGCGCGGCGGCCGCTTCGAGCGTCGGTCTGCAGCGTCACCTGCGGCAGACGGCGCATGCTTGCCAGGCGAGGATCGAGCGCGAGGTCGGCGTGTTCCCCGACTACCACGGCATGGGCAGCACGCTCACGCTTGGCTACCTGAGCTGGCCCGATCTCTACCTGCTGCACGTCGGCAACTCGCGGTGCTACCTGCTGCGGGACAGCCAGCTGCGGCTGCTGACCACGGATCACAACGCGGTCCAATCGGCGGCCGCTTCGGGCAGTGGTGAATTGCGAGCAGAGCCCACAGCCTCCGCCCGCCATCGGCTGTGGAACCTGCTAGGTGGCGACACCCCTGAGCTACACGCGGAGGTTTCGACGACCAAGCTGCAGCTGGGCGATTGCTTGCTATTCTGCTCCGACGGGCTTTCCGACGCCGTAGATGAGCGGAGCATGACGGTGATTTTAGACCGGCACCCGGCGTCGGCGGATGCCTGCAGCGCGCTCGTAGCGGAAGCCAATCGCAACGGCGGCAGCGACAACATCACGGCCGTTGTTGTGCGGTTCTGGCCCAAGTCGGCCACCCCCGCACAAGCGGCCGCGGCGGAGGCAGTAACTGACAGCGGCCAAACCGCCGGTTCTGACGGCCCCTGGCACGCGGCCGCGTCGCCCGCAGCCGGCGCGCGGGAAGTGGAGGCTGACACCGTCGATTTTGACGGCCCGCGGCCTGCGGTAGTCGCCGCCCGCTAGCGACTAGCAACGTCGTCACGCGTTAACGCACC
>JBCCQL010000060.1:0-11345 GCA_039024355.1 Planctomycetota bacterium | reverse complement strand
CGGCCCTGGCTCCGGCGCCGCATCGGCTTGGATCGTCGCGTCGTCGCGACGCGTGTTGCCCGTCGAGTTGCCCGTCGAGTGGCCCGCGGCCGGCGTCGGCGGCGGCGCCTCTGAGGCGGCAACACTTGTCGGGCGTGTGGCCGGCGATTGCGTTCCGCCCGTCGCGCCGGCGGGGCGCGGCGGCAGGGGCCGGCCTTCACGCAACGCCCCGATCACTGACGAAAGGTCGTCTAGGTCCTCCAGCGCGCTGATCCGCACCACCGCCATCTCGGCGAGCGTCCGGCTGTGCATGCTGGTACGCATCCGCGCGGCGGTCTGGTCCAGCACCTGCAGCACGGCCAGCACCGTCTGCACGCCCAGGCGGTCGGCCAGCTGCTGCACGGCGCCCGCCTGGGCCGGCAGGGCGTACATCAGCCGCTCCGGCGGGCAGCCCACGCCGGCGGCCATCACGTCGCGGAAGCAGCCCAGCAGCTGGTCGATCAGCTGCCCCTCGTCGGCCCCGCCCGCCAGGGCCGCGTCCAGCTCCGCCAGGGCGGCGGCCGCGTCGCGGTCGATCAGCCTCTGGGCGAGCGACATCACACGCTCGGCCGGCGCGACGCCCAGCAGCGAGTTGACGTCGTCCGAGGTGATCCGCCCGCCGGCCGCCGCCAGCAGCTGCTCCAGCAGCGATTGGCTGTCGCGCATCGACCCGGCGGCGCGCAGCGCCAAGGTGGCCAGCGCGTCGGCGTCGATCTCGACGCCCTCCGCCTCGGCGATCTGGGCCAGCCGGGCCTGGATCGACGCGTGCTCGATGCCGGCGAAGTCGTACCGCTGGCACCGCGACAGGATGGTGATCGGGATCTTGTTCGGCTCGGTGGTGGCGAAGATGAATTTGACGTGCTCGGGCGGCTCCTCCAGGGTCTTCAGCAGCGCGTTGAACGCCTCTTTGGTGAGCATGTGTACTTCGTCGATGATGTACACCTTCATCCGCGCACGGCTGGGCCGCACCGCCGCGTTCTGGCGGAGCTGGCGGATCTCATCGATGCCGCGGTTGCTGGCGCCGTCGATCTCTAGCACGTCGACGTCGTCGCCCGACGCGACGCCCCGGCAGACGTCGCAGCGGTTGCACGGGTCGGGCGTCGGCCCGGCGGCGGCCGTGCAGTTGAGCGCCTTGGCCAGCACGCGGGCGGCCGATGTTTTGCCCACGCCGCGGGCGCCGGTGAAGAGGTACGCGTGGCCGATCCGCCCGGTCGCGATCGCCTGCTTCAGCGCGCGGGAAACGTGCCCCTGGCCGATCAGCTCGTCGAACGTCTGCGGCCGGTACCGCCGGGCGACCACCACGTAGTCTTCGCCGGTGGCCGGCCCGCCGCTGGTGGGGTTGGCGTCGGGCTGCTGGCTCATGGGGGCGCTTCCGCGAGCAGGGGCAGAACAACGCAAAGGAGAAGCCGGGCCGCGGGCGTCGCCCGCACGTTTCGCAGCGGCCGCGGCCGCCGGCTTCAGGAAGGCCGAGAGCCCAGGGGCGTCGGCGGAGCGACGGGCCGCTCGATCGACAGCGGGCCGGCGAGGGGCCCCCACACCCAGAGACGCAAGCTTATGGCTGCTGCGTTTCCACCCTGACCAGGTTCGCAAGGCCCCCGTCGCAGGGACCCCTCGCCGGCCGCTGTCGCGACTTCATTATGAGCTGTCGTAGCCCGTTACGGCTAGGGCGTGTGGCGTAAGTCTGGCGTGCGAGAACGCGGCGCCGTGGCGTTTGTGGCCGAAAAAAACGCTCCCGCCGCGTCAAAAAGCCGACCGATGGCGCCCACGCTACTCTTGCCCGGCCGGGCCCAGGTACTTCTGCCGGGCGGCCTCGGCGGCGGCGTGGTCCGCCGCGCGGGCGGCGGCACGCGTGGCCTCGGCCTGCTGCTCTTCGAGCCGCTCGGCGGCGGACTTCGCCTCGTCGGCAAGCCCGGCCGCCGCTTGCTCGGCCGCCTGCTGCGCGTCGCGTTTGTCACGCAGGGCTTTCTGCAACGCGGCGATCTGGTTGGCCAGGTCGTCAGCCTCGCCGCGTTGCGTCTCGGCGGCGGCCCGGGCCTGGGCCAACGCCGCCTCGGCCTGTTGCTGCAACCGGCTTGCCTGTTCGAGCCGGGTGGCCTGGGCGTCGGCCGCGGCGGTGAGCTCCGCCTGGCGGCTGGCCAGGGCGTCTTGCTCGGCGGCCAGCGAATCGGCCAACGCCCGGGCCGCGTCGAGCTGCGTCTGCAGCTGCGTGAGCTGGGCGGCGGTCTGCTGCGCGGCGGCGCGGGCCTGTTCGAGGTTCGGCAGGCCTTGTCGGCGTGCCTTGGCCGCCGCCAGCTTCTCGCCGGCAAGCTTGTTGGCGGCTGCGGTTTGGTCGCGGCGTAGCTCGGCGGCGGCCAGCGTGCCGGTTGCCTCTTCGAGCTGATCCTGGCGTAGCCGTTCGTTCTTCGCCGCCTCGGCGACGGCGGCCACCAGCGACCGCACGACGGCCGTCGAAGAGCCGTCGTCGGCATCGCCCGCATCGTTCGCTCCACCACTCGCTCCACCGCCCGCTCCACTGCCGGCGTCATCCGCTGCGGGCGCGGCGCCGCTTTGCGTCAGCTCTTGCTCGGCGAGTTTCAGCGCGTTCTCGGCGGCCGTGCGTGTGGCGGTGGCGGCGGCGGCCGCTTGGTGATGCATCGCGAGCTGGGCGCTCAACGGCGCCACGGCCTCCGCCGCTGCGGCTTGCTCGGCCGCGGCCCTCTCCGCCGCGGACTGCGCTTCGGCCAGCTGCCGCTCGAACGCGGCGTGGGCGGCTTCGGCCGCGGCGAGCTTGTCTGCCGTGCGACGCCGCCGCTGCTCCGCCTTGGCGTGCTTGGCGGCCAGGGCTTCGCGTTTGGTGGTCGCCGCGGCGATTGCGTCGCGCAGCCGGGGCGGGTTGGCGGCCAAGCCGCCCACGGGTTCGCCGGAAGCCAGGTCGTACACACGCACCTCGCCGTCGAAGCCGGCGGCCACCACGCGTTTATCTTCGGCCGTTACCACGCCAGCCAGCGCCATGTCTTGCAGCTGGCGGTACTGCTTGGCCGCTTTGCCGCCGGCGTCCCAGCGGGTGACCTTGCGGTCGCGTCCGGTGGTGACCAAGCCGCCGTCGCGGGTGAACGCCACGGAGGTGGCGCCGCCGCCGTGGCCGCGGAAGTTCTTGATGGGCTGGCCGTCGCGGCGCCACAGGCGGACCTGGCCGTCGTCGCCGGCCGAGGCGAGCACCGCCGAGTCGCCACGCCAGTCGACGGCGTTGATCGCTTGCTTGTGGCCGCGGAGGTCCGCCCGCGGGTTGCCCGAAGCCGCCTGCCAGACCAGCAGGCCGGCCGCCCGGTCGGCGGTGGCCAGCAGCTTGCCATCCGGGCTGAACCGCAGGGCGGTCACCCAGTCGGTGTGCTTGCGCAGCTCGTAGGCGGGCGAGCCGTCGGCCGTGTAGAAGACGCGCACCGTCTTCTTCGGCCCGCCGATGGCCACCAGCGACAGGTCGGGGCTGATGTCGGCGGCCAGCACCTCGTCGAGCTCATCGCCGACGGTCACCAGGCGGTCGCCCGTCGCGACGTCGAACACCGCGGCCGAGCCGTGCGACGCGCCCAGCCCGCCGGCCACCAGCAGCAGGCTGCCGTCGCGGCTGAAGCGGACGACGCGTGGCGCCCCGTCCGGGTAGGGCAGCACGCCGGCCAGCCGCAGGTCGTCCGTCCGGTAGAGCGACACCTGCCGCTGCCACGGCACGGCGACCAGCGGCGCCCACGGGCTGGCCGCGAGCGCCGTGACCGGGCCCACACGCGGGGCGGTCACCACGGGCTGGCGGAACCACGCTTGCGGCATCGCCGGCGGGCCAAGTGGCCGGTTGTCGGCCGTGACCTCCATCACGCGCACGGCGGACCGCTTCGCCCGCTTCGGCTTGGAGCCCTGCGTGTCGAGCAGGCCGCCCTCGATCCACCGCTTGATGACCGCCAGTTGCTCGTCGGGCATCCGGTCGCCCGGCGGCATGGCGGGCTCGGCCGTGTGCGTGATCAGCTGCCACAGGCGCGAGGCGTCGGCGTCGCCCGCGGAGAGGGCTTCACCGCCCGCCCCGCCAGCCAGGGTGGCCGCGTAGCTGTCGAGCGCCAGGCCGCTGGAGGCGTCGTCCTGGCTGTGGCAGGCCACGCAGTGCTCGCGCAGGATCGGCCGCACGTGGTCCTGGAATGTCACCTTGCCGCCGGGCGTTGCGGCGAGGGCGTCGGTGGCGGGGGCCGTCCAGGCCGCGGCGGCCAGCAGCAGCGTGGCCGTGCGGCGGGCGGCGCGGGCGGTTCCGTGGCGGTAGTTTTGCGTGCACATGGCGATTGACCCTGGCGGTGCGTCGCGCGGCGGTGCGTGCACCCGGGGCCTCAGTGGTTGAAATAAAACTCGCGGGAGTTCAGCACCGCCCAGAAGATGTCTTCCAGGGCGTGCGCGGTGTCCTGGTCGTCGCCGATCAAGGCGGCGTAGTCCGCGTGCTCTTGCGGCGTCGGGCTGCGGGTCAGGCAGCGGGCGTAGATGGCGTCGATCACCTCGGCGGGCGTCTTGCCCTCGCCAAGCCACTTGCGGACCAGCCCGCCGCGGGCGATGGCGTCGTTGGTCATGCCGCCGTTGATCAGGTGCAGCGCCTGGCTCAGCGTGGGCGAGGCGTCGGACTCGCACGCGCAGACGGTCTCGCGCGAAGGCTTGCCGAAGGTGCTCAGGAAGAAGTTGCCCGCCCGGCCGTCGGCGATCTCGGTCGCCTTGGCGCCGCGGGGCAGGCCGGGCAGCTTCTCGGGGGCGCCGGTCGCCTGGCCCAGGCAGTCCAGCAGCGTCGCCGCCGGCAGCCGGCGTGGCGCCATGCGGGCGAAGTTGCGGGCGTCGTCGCGGTTGGTCGCGTTTGGCTCGGGCGACCGCTGGTACGCCCGGGAGTTGCAGATGTCGCGCACCAGCTGCCGCAGGTCGTAGCCGTACTCCACCAGCTGGCGGCCCAGCGTGTCGAACAACTCCGGGTTGCTGGGCGGGTTGCTGATGCGGATGTCGTCGACCGGCTCCACGACGCCGACGCCGAAAAAGTGGGCCCACACCCGGTTCGCCACGCTGGGGGCGAAGTACGGGTTGTCGGCCGACGTGATCCACTCGGCCACCACGGCGCGGCGGTCGCGGCCGGCGGTGTCGGGCTCCTCGCCGCCCAGGAACTTGGGCTTCATCACCCGGTTGCCCACCGGGTGCCGGGCCTCGCCGCCGCCGCGGTTGAAGACGTACCACTCGCGGTAGTCGTCGGCCCGCTTGCGGCCGATCTGCGTGAAGAACGACGTGAACGCGTAGTAGTCGTCCATCGTCCAGCGGTCGAACGGGTGGTTGTGGCACTGGGCGCACTGCAGCCGCAGCCCCAGCAGAGACTGCGCAACGTTCTCGGCCGTCTTCTTGGCGTCGGGCTCGATCTGGTAGAAGTTCGTCTGCGGCGTGTCGAACGTGCTGCCGGTGGCCGACAGCAGGTCGCGGATCATCTCGTCCAGCGGCCTGCCGGACTGCACCTGCTGCCGCAGCCAAGTGGCGTACAGGTGCATCGGCTTGTAGTCGACGCGGTTGTTCTGCGTGCGGACCAGCAGCAGGTCGGCCCACTTCTTGGCCCAGATGCTGGCGAAGCCGGGGCGGGCCAGCAGCTCGTCGATCTTCCGCGCGCGTTTGTCCGGCGCCGGGTCTGCCAGGAACGCCCGGCGCTCGGCGGGCGTGGGCAGCTCGCCGGCGATGTCGATCGTCACACGCCGCAGGAACTGCTCGTCGGTGCACAGGCCGCTGGGCGTGATCCGCATGGTGCGGAGCTTCTTGGACACCAGCCGGTCGATGTAGCCGGACGCCCCGCCGCCGGGCGCGACATCGCTCGCATCCTCGGTCGGCGTGTACGCCCCGGCCGCGGGCAGCGACAGCACCTGGCTACCCACCGTGTGCGTGTCGAACCGGGCCATGACAAACGCCTCGCCCCGCAGGCCGGTGCGGGCGACGCCGTGCTGGTCGATGGCGGCCGACGCCTCGTTGCTGGACAGGAAGACCGACAGGTCCGTCACGTCGCGGGTCGAGCCGTCTGAGTACGTGGCCACCACCACAAACCGCTGGGCCTGGCCGCCGCTCTCCATGGCCGCCGCGGGCGGGTACAGGCGGACCGACTCAACGGCCGTGGCGCCCGCCAGGTCGTTGGGGGCGCCGGCCTCGATCCATTCGCGCAGGCGGTTGTAGGCGTCGTCGCCACGCTCCAGCCGCTTGCCGCCGGTGTGCGGCGCGGAGGCCGTCGCCTTGGTGAGCAGCAGGCTCTCTTCGGGCAGCGAGTAGTTCAGCCGCCGGCCCACCAGCTCGCGCGTCAGCCGGTGGTGGTCGCTCGCCGGGTCGAAGCCGAACAGCGACAGCCGGAACCCGTCCTTGCCACGCGACGACCCGTGGCACCCGCCCGAGTTGCAGCCCGCGCGCAGGAAAATCGGGATCACGTCGTGCCGGTAGCTCACGCCGCGGTAGGCGTCGACGCCCGCGGCCGTGGCTTCGGCCTGAGCGGAGAGCCCGGCGAATGCAGCCCGGACGCCCGCCCGCCCATCGCGACTGGCCCGCAGCCGGCCCGCGTCGAGCGAGAACGCGTCGGCGCCGCCTTCGGTGGACTCCAGCTGCCAGGTGGCGTCGGCGGTGACGTCGCGTGTGACGCCGTCCGAGCGAGTCGCCACGGCGATCACCCGCCGGGCGTCGCCGGCGTGGCTCAACGCGAGCCGCGGCGGGTAGACCGCCAGCGATACGAAACGCGGTTCTTCGGGCGCCGTCGCGGTAGGCGCGGCTGTCTCGACCGCGGCCGCGTCAGGCGTGGCCGCGTCAGCCGCCGACGCTTCCGCGGCGGCCGGCTCGGCACGCGCCGGTTCGGCTTCCGCAGCCTGAGGCGTCGCCGGAGAGTTTTCCTCGGGCTGGGCGGCAGCCGGGGTCGCGGCGAATTCGGCCGTGGCGATCGCCGCGGTGAGCACAATCGCGCGGCGCAGGCTGGTTCGGGCGTTCATCGGCTGCTCCTCGTGCCTGGGGCCGGCCGGCCGGCGGTCCGCTTGCCGCGGGGCTTGCCGGCCAAAGCTTTGGGTGCGGGGTCGATCATCAGCTCACCGCCGCCGCGGGTGTGGACCACCGGCTCGCCCGCCTGGGTGAGCGTGAGCCGGCAGGCCAGCGAGCGGTGCCGGCCGAGCCGGGCGTCGGCCGCCAGCCGCAGCTTGAAGACGGCCTCGGTCGCGTCGGCGGCGACCTGCACGGGCTCGGCGGCAACGCCCGGCGGCAGCCCCAGCAGCTGGAGCTTGGCCTCGCCCTCGAACGCGGTGCGGGGCTCGATGCCGACGCGGTAGTCCACCTCGCCGCCCTGCTGGGCCGCCGCCTTGGAGAGCGTGAGGCCGAGGTGCGGCTCGGCGACGGTGAGCGTCACCAGCTGCGTCGACACGCGCAGCCGCCCGCCGTGGTTGGCCTCGCCGATCACAACGATCCGCCAATCGCCCAGGCCCGCCCGGCCGTTCGCGGTGGCCGGGATCAGCACGTCGGACTGGTCTTTGGTGATCGACCGTGAGCGGTTCGACGAGAGGCCCGGCGGGTGGTACATCAGCTGGACGCGGATCGGGTTTTCGAATCCCTCGTCCCGCTCGGCGATGACACGCAGGTTCTTCGACCCGTCCCGGACGATCGGCGATTGGGGTTCGACCAGCCGGATCTTGAACGGCGCCGGCGTGGTGACGGCAACCGGCGCCGTGTGGGCGAAGTAGCTGAACGTGGGGAAGTTGTTCTGCCCCCGCACGTACCACTCCTGCTGCTTGAAGCGTGCCGTCAGGGGGCCGCCGCCCGTGCGCCGCGCGGTGACGCGTGTGAGCGCGGCCGCCGGCTCGGCGGATGCGTCGGCGCTGAGCACCACGGGCGTGCGGTAGTAGTTGCCGGCCACCGGCGCCGCGTCGATCGAGACGCCCGCCGGCAGCCCGTCGAAGCCGCACTCCAGTTCGCCGCCGAAGTCGACGCGGCGGGTGTTGATCAGCACCGCCGTGCGGTTGCCACGCGGCACGTTGATCGTGGTCGAGACGTACCGCTGGTGCTCGTGGAGGTTCATCTCGACGACCGGCGCGACCGGCGCCGCCTCGACCGCGTAGACGTGCGTCGGCCCGCCGCGGCCCAGGTTCTCGGCGACCTCGATCACGTAGTCGCCGTCGGCCGGCGCCCGGAAGCGGATGTAGCTGTCGGACTGGCCGCGGTCGTCGTCGTTGCCGGCCAGCCGCTTGCCCCGCGCGTCCAGCACGCGCAGCACGGTGTCTGCGGGCGAGGCGAGCTTGCGTGCCCAGACGCGCAGGTTCCACGTCTGGTTCTTCTTGGCGGCGAAGCGGAAGAAGTCGCGGTCGCCCGGCCGCTGCAGCACGCCGGCCACCGCCGCCGGGCCGGTGAAGGGCGTCGCCTGCTGGTGCGTGTCGTTCGGCTCGCTCTCGACCGCCACCGGCCGGTTGGCCACCCGCACCGGCAGGCCGGTGGGGGCGGCGCCCAGTCCGCCCTCGCTGCGCTCCTGGGGCGCGGGCAGCAGCTGCTTGCCGTGCCAGCCGTCGTCGGTGCCGGCCTCGGCGCCGGCCTCAAGCGTGGCGGTGAACGTCTCGGCGGGCGCCGCCGGGCCCAGCCAGCGGAACTCGGTGGGCTTGCCCGCCTCGGCCACGGGCGGGAAGACGGCCATCGGCCGGGCGAACGACCCCACGTGCATACGGTAGCGGTGGTCGCCGCCGCCACGCAGCGCGACCTCCCGCAGCAGGATGCAGTACCGCCCGTCCTCGGCCGCCACCAGCGAGACGCACGGGTCTTGCCGGGTGGGCTGGCTGTCGTCGGCCTTGGCGATGACGTTCCGGCCGGGGCCCAGCACCACGAGCGCTGGGTCGAACAACGCCCGGCTGCTGAGCCGCAGCCCTTCGACCTCGACCGACAGCCGCTGCCCCGCGGTGAGCTCGACGGCGAAGCAGTCCGTGTCTTCGCGCTGGACGACGCCGTTGACCACAACGCCCAGCTCGATCGGCTGCGCACGTTCGACGGTGTTGTTGGGCTCCGCCTCACTGAGCTCGGGCAGGGCGCCGATGTGCACCCGGGCCAGGTTGCTCAGGCCGGTCTCTGTGCAGAGGCGCAGGTGGTGGGCGCCCAGCGGGCAGTCTTCGGCGATGCGGACCCGGGCGGTGACCGTCTTGTTGTCGACGCGCTCGAGCCGCAGCAGCTCGATCCCCGGCTCGCTCAGCAAGAGCGTCTGCGGCTGGTCGTGCAGGCGGTCGCCGATCAGGCGGAAGGTGACCTCGCCGCCCCGCTGGGCGCCGGGCGGGTCGATCCGTGTGATGCGTGGGTCGGACGCGCTGGCTGCAGCGGCAAGCGACACCACCGCGGCAACCGCCAAGGCCGCCCGGCGCCACGGCCGCACAGCCCCCCGCCGCAACGTCGCACGCATGCAAAGCCGGCCCGCCATGCTCGCCTCCCCCCTGTTCGCTTCGCTCGGCCGTTGATCCGCTCGACCGGGTGGCCGCCGGCTCAGCCGACGATCTCGCTGCGGACCGATCCGCCCTTGACGATCTCGATGGGCCGCCCCCCGGCCGCCATCAGTTCCTTGCCCGCTGCGATGCCCAGCTGGTGGTAGAGCGTGGTGGCCAAGTCCTCGGGCGTGACGGGCAGGTCCTCCGGTTCGCTGGCCGTGGGGCCGGACGACCCCACGACGTTGCCCCGCCGGATGCCGCCGCCGGCCAGGGCGACGCTGAACACGCGCGACCAGTGGTCGCGGCCGCCGTCGCCGTTGATCTTGGGCGTGCGGCCGAACTCCGACGATACCATGACGATGGTGCTGTCGAGCATGCCCCGCTCGTCCAGGTCCGCGATCAGCGTGGCGAAGCCGCGGTCGAACGCCGGCAGCTGGCGCCGCATGCTGGCGGTGATGTTCTGGTGGTGGTCCCACCCGCCGTAGCCCAGCGTGACGAACCGGGCGCCCGCCTCGACCAGCCGGCGGGCCAGCAGCATCCGCTGCCCCGCCGGGTTGCGCCCGTAGCGGTCGCGGACCTTGCCCGGCTCCTCGTCGATCTTAAACGCCCGGCGGGCGGCGTCCGAGTTGATCAGGTTGAAGGCCCGCTCGTAGAACGAATCGACCGCGTCCACGGCGTCCGAATCCACCGCCTGGGCGAACGGCGTGTTGGCCGTTTCCAGCGCCGCCAGCCGCCGTGCCTGCCGGGCGTCGCCCAGGCCCTTGGGCGGCAGCAGGTCTTGCACGCGGTAGCCGCCACGCGCCGGGTCGGCGTTCAGGTTGAACGGCCCGAACGCCGAGCTGAGGTAGCCCGACCCGGCGTGCGGCGTCGGCTGGTTGGGGATGCAGATGTACGGCGGCAGGTCCTTGCGGGGGCCGAACTCGTGGCTCACCACGCTGCCCAGGCTGGGGTACTGCAGGGCGGGGCTGGGGCGGTAGCCGGTGAACATGCTGTGCTCGCCCCGCTCGTGGGCCGCCTCGCCGTGGGTCATCGAGTGGACGACCGTCAGCTTGTCCGCCACGCCGGCCGTTGACCGCAGCAGGTCGCTGAACCGCAGGCCGGGCACCTTCGTCTTGATCGAAGCGAGCTCGCCGCGGTACTCGATGGGCGCCAGCGGCTTGGGGTCCCACGACTCTTGGGCGGCCATGCCGCCACGCAAGAAGATGTGGATGACGCTGGTCGCCCGCGGCTTGGGGGCGGCCACGTGCCCGGCGGCCTGCGCCTGCTGGACGCGGAAGAAGTCCGCCAGCGAGAGGCCCAGCCCGCCGGCGACGCCCGCCGACAAAAACCCGCGGCGGCTGGCGACCGTTCTGGGCCGTGGTTGTTGCGGTAAAAGCGGCGTCTTCATCGACACACTCCTGGGGGTAACCGTTGAGGAGCGGGGCAACTGAGGAGCGGGGCAACCGGCGGCCCCGTCCGCAGGGAACGGGCGATCGAGACGGTGGGCGTGGCTCGGCGGGCGTCTGTTGGTGGGCGTCTGTTGGTGGGCGGGGCGGTGGGGCGGTGATCGACCGGCCGGCCGTGTCGCGGCTCGGCGTCGCCCGCCCGATGGTGGGCTCTGTCGGCTGGGCAGAATGTAATGCCCGCGATGCCCGCCGTCAAAAAATGATCGCCCCAGCAGCGATGCCTGCCCGCAGAAAGCGGGTCGGCCGGAGAGGCGCCGAGCGGGGCGTGCTAGCAACGCCCCGCATGTCACGCCCCGCATGCCCTGTGCAGACGAAGCAAGTGCCTCGCGGCTTCTACGCTGAGGCGTTTGCCGCTGACCTCGGGGAAGGCGGCTTTCGCGCCACGCACGAGCCTGTGCGTCGCCATCCAGCCTAAGAAAGCAGCGGCAGCCCACAAAAAACAAAAGGGCGG
>JBCCQL010000059.1:0-11437 GCA_039024355.1 Planctomycetota bacterium | reverse complement strand
TACGACACGTCGAACGTGATGCACCACTACCAGCCCGGCCAGCACGTGGCGGCGTCGCTCAGCCTGTTTGCTTCGGTCGCGCTGCTGTTCTGGTATGTCGTCCGGCTGCTGATGGCGTTCGCCGGCCGCGAGTGACCGCAAGCCTAGACGCCGCACCGCAGCCGCGTGGCGGCGGTGGGCGAATCGTTCAACAAGCCGTCGGTGGGCGTTGCCCGCCGGCGGCTTTTTTTGCTGGCCTCCCGGCTTTCGAGGCCTACGATTAGCCAGAGCAGGCGGCCACAGCAGGCCGCACAAGCGTGAGAAGACGAACCGGCGGGAGGAGCGTGCGATGAGTGATTGGAGCCCCGATCAACTGCCCTTCGACAAGCAAGGCTTTTGCGGCGTCGCGCGGTTGTTCCCATTGCCCGACCTCGTCTTGTTCCCCAACGTTGTTCAGACGCTGCACATTTTTGAAGAGCGGTACCGGGCGATGATGGAGGACGCCCTGGCGACGGACCAGTTGATCGGCATGGCGTTGTACGAGCCCGGCTGGGAGACCGACTACGCGGGCCGCCCGCCGCTCTCGCCCGTGGCGTGCCTGGGCCGCGTGATGACGCACCACCGCTTCGCGGACGGCCGCTTCAACCTGATGCTGCTCGGCGTTCAGCGGGTGCGAATTGTGGAGGAGGTCCACCCGCCGCAAGCGTTCCGGCGGGCCAAGGTAGAGCTGATCGCTGAGCAATCGCCGCCCGACGCCGACGCGGTCGCCAAGCGGCTCACCGCCGAGCTGCAGTCGCGTCTGCGGTCGGCCCCCCTGGCGCCGGACCACCTGCAAGAGGTGCTGTCGAGGGAGCTGCCGCTGTCGGTGTTGACGGACCTGCTGGGCTTCGCGCTGCCGCTTTCTAGCGAGGAGAAGCGGTCGATGCTCGCCGACGCCAACCCGGTGTCGCGGGCCGAACTGCTGCTGAAAGCCATCGGCCAGGGCCTGCTGGGCGACACGCCCGCCGACCCGGCATCGAAAGACAAGGCCAAGCCTGGTGACCCGGGCGAAGGCGTCTGGTCGCCGCCGCAGTTCAGCGTTAACTAGCCCAGCCGCCGGCCGCCCAGCCGCCGGCCGCCCAGCCGCCGGCGGCCCCGCGGCCGCACGCGAGCCGCTAGCCGTTTCTAGCGTGGGGCCTCCCGGCGTGTCTGTGCCGCGTGGCCTGTCGCGTTCACGCAGTCTGCTGCGTAAGCTGGGGCGTAGGCCAGCACACACCTCAGCTTAGCTACGCATGCCAAAAGATCACCTGCACGAGGTCGGTTCGCTCGACGGCGAGCTCGGCGACACCGTCGACTTTGACACGCTGCCGCCACGCACGGCCAAGGGGCCGGCCGAAGTGGACCTGCCCCGCATCGCCGCGGCGGTGCGAGAGATCCTGGCCGCCGTGGGCGAAGACCCCGACCGCGAGGGCCTGCTGGAAACGCCGGACCGCGTGGCCCGCATGTACGCGGAGATGTTCAGCGGCCTGCACGACGACGGCCGGCAGCACCTGCGCAAGTTCTTCACCGAGCGTTGCGACGAGATGGTGCTGGTCCGCGACATCCACTTCACCAGCATGTGCGAGCACCACCTGCTGCCGTTCACCGGCAAGGCGCATGTGGGCTACCTGCCCAACGGCAAGGTAGTGGGCCTCAGCAAACTGGCCCGCGTGGTCGACGCCGTGGCGCACCGCCCGCAGGTGCAGGAGCGGATGACCGAGACCATCGCCAACATGCTGCTGGAAGAGCTGAACGTGAAGGGCGTGGCCGTGGTGGTCGAGGCGGCCCACTCCTGCATGAGCATCCGCGGCGTGCGGAAGCCGGGCAGCCTGTGCGTCACGTCGGCCATGAAGGGGTTGTTCCGCACCAACCAGTCCAGCCGCGCGGAAGTCATGACGCTGATCTACGGCGGGAAGTAGCACGGCCACGCGGCCCGCCCGCCGCTGCCTCCCCGCTTGTGGCACTTACCAGAACGCGGCTGATGGACCCGGATCGCCAACGCGTTGCCGAAGACCTGCGGGGCCTCTTGTCGGGCGAGGTGCTCTGGGAGCCGGCGCTCGTGCAGCTGTACGCCTCGGACGCCAGCTCCTACGAGGCGTGCCCGCTGGTGGTGGTCCGCCCCCGCGTGTCGGCCGACGTCGCCGCGACGCTGCGGTACGCGACGGATCAGGGCTTGGCGGTGCACGCGCGGGGGGCCGGCTCGGGCCTGGCGGGCGGGGCCATCGGCGAGGGGATCGTCGTCGACTTCTCGCGTTTCATGCGGCGGATCGTTTCGATCGATTCCGACCACGCCACCGTCCAGGCGGGCGTTGTCCACGCCGACCTTAACCGCGAGCTGGCACGCAGCGGCCGGGTCTTCGGGCCCGACCCGGCGATGACCCACGTCACCACCATGGGCGGCGTCCTCTCAGTCGACGCCAGCGGCAGCCACTGGCCGGTTTACGGCTCGGCCCGCCGGCAGGTGCGTCGGCTCAAGGTTGTGCTGGCCGACGGCGAGTTGGTGGAGCTAGGCGGCGGGCCGGACGCCGCGGGCGCCCGGCGGGTGGAGCAGCTTAGCAGCGCGGCCGGAGAGCTCTGCAAGCGGCGCCGCGACGTCATTCAGACGCACCGCAGCAAGGCCCTGGTGGACTCCAGCGGCTACGCCCTGGCGGCGTCGCTGGAGGGCGGCCGGGTTGATCTGGCGAAGCTGCTGGTGGGCAGCGAGGGGACGCTGGGCCTGATCACCGAGGCGACCGTCGCCACCCAGCCGCTGCCGCCGCGCCGCGGCAGCACGCTCCTGCTGTTCGACAGCCTAGAGAAGGCGGCCCGGGCGGTGGAATGGCTCCTGCCGCTGGGGCCCGCCGCGTGCGACCTGATGGACCGCCGGCACCTGAGCCTGGCGCGCGAGACCGACGTGCGGTACGAGCTGATCATCCCGGCGGCCGCCGAGGCGGTGCTGCTGGTCGAGCATTTTGCCGACAGCACCGCGGAGCTCGACGACAAGCTTGAGCGCACCGTCAGGGTCGTGCGTGACGAGCAGAACCTCGCCGCCGGCTGCTACACGGCGACCGACGCCGACGACGCCGACCTGCTGTGGAACCTCGCGCAGCGCTTTGTGTCGACGCTGCACGGCGTGAAGGGCGTCCGCCGGGCGGCGCCGGGCATCGAGGACATCGCCGTGCCGCCGGCGGCGCTGCCCGTCTTCCTCCGCCACCTGCAGGACACGCTGAAGCGGCAGCAGGTAACCGCGTCGCTCTTCGGCCACGCCGGCCACGGGCAGCTGCACATCCGCCCGCTGCTAGACCTCGCCCGGCCGGAGGGCGTCCGCCGCCTAGAGCAGCTGGCCGAAGAGCTGTACGAGAAGGTTTGGCTGCTGGGCGGCACCATCAGCGGCGAGCACGGCGACGGCCTCAGCCGCACGCCCTACCTGACGGGCCAGCATGGCCCGCTGATGAACGTCTTCCGCGAGCTGAAGCGTATTTTCGACCCCGCGGGCGTGCTGAACCCGGGCAAGATTGTGCCGGCGCCGGGCGGCCGCGTGAGCCACTCGGTTCGGCGTGTCGACCCGCCGGCGGCGGGCGTTGCCGCCACGCCGTCACGCCCCCTGGGGCTCAAGAAGAAGCCGCCCACGCTGCCCATCGCCCAGCTGGAGCTCAGCTGGACCCCCGCAGAGCTGGCGCAGACGGCGCGGGCGTGCAACGGCTGCGGGGCGTGCCGCTCACGCGAGCCGGGCGCCCGGATGTGCCCGATCTTCCACTACGCCCCGCGGGAAGAGTCTTCGCCCCGCGCGAAGGCCAACATGATGCGGGCGGCGGTGACCGGGCTGCTGCCGCCCGACGCCCTGGCCACCGACGCCGTGCGACGCGTCGCCGACCTGTGCGTCAACTGCCACATGTGCCGGCTCGACTGCCCGACCAAGGTAGACGTGCCCAAGCTGATGCTCGAAGCCAAGGCGGCCCACGTGAAAGCCAACGGCCTGGCGCCGCACGATTGGTGGCTGTCCCGCATCGACCTGGTGTGCCGCTGGGCGAGCCGCGCCCCACGCCTGGCCAACGCGGCGCTCGGCAGCCGCCGCTTCCGCTGGCTGCTGGAGAAGACGCTCGGCCTGGCCCAGGGGCGTAGGATGCCGGCGATGGCGGGGCGGCCCTTCTTGCAGCAGCCCACCGCCCGGCGGTTCCGCAAGCCGACCAGCGTCGGCGGCGACAAAGTGGCGTACTTCGTCGACACCTTCGCCAACTACTTCGACGACGGCCTGGCCGACGCGGTGGTGCGGGTGCTGGAGCACAACGGCGTGGGCGTCTACATCCCGGCCGGGCAGTCGCACTCCGCGATGCCGATGATCACCCAGGGCGCGGCCGAAGCCGCACGCCGCGTCGCGTCGCGCAACGTCGAGCGGCTGGCCGACGCGGTCCGGCGTGGCTACACCATCATCGCCAGCGAGCCGTCCGCCGTCTTGGCCCTCACGCACGAGTACCTGCACCTGCTCGACGGCGACGACGACGCCGAACTGGTCGCGGCGAACACGCAAGACGCCAACCAGTTTTTGTGGAACCTGCACAAACGCGGCCGGCTGAAGCTCGACTTCAAGCCACTCCCGGTGCGTGTCGCGCACCACACCCCGTGCCACCTGCGGGCGTTGGAAGTCGGCGGGCCCGGCGCCAACCTGCTGCGGCTGATCCCGGAGCTCCGCCTGGTGCCGCTCGAGAAAGGCTGCAGCGGCATGGCCGGCACCTACGGGCTGCAACGCAAAAACTACCGCAGCAGCCTCCGCGCGGGGCTGCCCCTGCTCTCGGAGCTCCGCACGGGCGACTACGGCCTGGGCGCCACCGAGTGCAGCACGTGCCGCATCCAGATGGAGCAGGCCGCCCCGCAGCCGACGCTGCACCCGGTCAAGCTGGTGGCCATGAGCTACGGCCTGCTGCCGGGGCTTGCTGCCGCCGGTCCGCGGACAAAGATGGGGGCGGGGTGATGCGTGTCACGGTGCGGCTTTTCGCGGGCGCCAAGGCACTGGCCCAGGCCGGCGCGGTCGAGGTGCAGCTGCCCGCCGGGGCCACGTACGCCGACCTGGCGGCCGCCCTGGCAAAAGCAAGCCCGTCGCTGCAGCCGCTGGCCGCCGCGAGCCGCTTCGCCGCAGACACCGAGTACCGGCAGCCGGCCGACGCGGTCGACGCCGCCGCGCAGATCGCACTAATCCCGCCGGTGAGCGGCGGCTGAGGCTTGGCACCGGTTGCCCGCCCGCTCTTCGCCCAATCAAACCCGTGCCCGACCAAAGTTGATCCAGCTGACCGACCAGCCGATTGACGCCGCCGCCCTGCTGGCCGCGGCCCAGCAGCCCGCCGCCGGCGCGGTGGTGCTGTTTGTTGGCATCACGCGGGAGTTCACCGCCGGGCGGCAGACCACTCAGCTGAGCTACGAGGCCTACGCCGCGATGGCCGAGCGAGAAATGGCGCGGCTCGAGGCCGCGGCCCGCGAGCGTTGGCCGCTCGTAGAGTGCTGCCTGGTCCACCGCACGGGCGACGTGCCGCTGGCAGAGGCCAGCGTGGCCATCGCCGCCAGCTCGCCGCACCGGGCCGACGCGTTCGAGGCCGCGCGGTGGCTGATCGACACCCTCAAGCAGACCGTGCCCATCTGGAAGCGCGAGCACTACGCCGACGGCGCCACCGAGTGGGTGCACCCGGGCGAAACCCAACAGGCGGCGCCGTGAAACCACAGCCATCTGAGCCGCTGGTCGATTCCTTCGGGCGCACGCACACAAGCCTGCGGCTGAGCGTCACGGACCGTTGCAACATCCGCTGCACCTACTGCATGCCGGCCGGGGACGTGCGGTTTCTGCCCCGGTCGCAGGTGCTCACGTTCGAGGAGATCGAGCGTTTCGTCCGCGTCGTGGCGAAGATGGGTGTCGACCGTGTCCGCCTCACCGGCGGCGAGCCGCTCGTCCGCGCCCAGCTGCCAGACCTGGCGAGGCGCATCGCCCACACGCCGGGCGTGCGTGAGGTCGCACTCACGACCAACGGCATCCTGCTGGCCCGGCACGCCGCGGAGCTGCGTGCGGCTGGCGTGCGGCGGATCAACATCAGCCTCGACAGCCTGCGCGAGGAGACCTTCCGCCGCATCGCCCGGCGGGACGGGCTGCACCGTGTGCTGGAGGGCGTCGCGGAGGCGCAGCGCGTGGGCTTCGAGAAGATCCGCCTGAACGCCATCGCCATGCGTGGCCTCACCGAGGACGAGGCGCCCGAGCTCGCCCGCTTCGCCCGTGAGCGGGGCCTCGAGCTGCGGTTCATCGAGTACATGCCGCTGGACGCCGACGGCCAGTGGCGCCGCGACGAGGTGCTGAGCGGCGAAGAGGTTCGCGACGCCATCGAGGCGGTCCACGGCCCGCTGATCCCCGCCCCGCGCGAAGACCCCAGCCAGCCGGCCGTTGACTACGACTTCGCCGACCACGCGTTCGCCGACGGCGGCGGCCGCATCGGCTTCATCAACCCCGTCACCGAGCCGTTCTGCGGCGCCTGCAACCGGCTGCGGCTCACGGCGGAAGGGCAGGTGCGGAACTGCCTGTTTTCAACCGAAGAATGGGACGCCCGCGCACTGATGCGCGAAGGCGGCACCGACGCGGCATTGGCGGAGCTGGTGCGTGCGGCGGTGGGCGCCAAGAAGCCCGGGCACGGGATCGACGACCCCGGGTTCTTCCGCCCGCAGCGGGCCATGTACCAGATTGGCGGCTAGGGCGACGCGATCGACCATGCAGCGGATCTACCTAGACAACGCCGCCACCAGCTGGCCCAAGCCCCCGGCCGTGTACGACGCCATCGACCGCTACCAGCGGGAGGTGGGCGCCTCGGCAGGGCGGGGCGCGTACGACTCTGCGTCTGAGGCCGGCGGCGTGGTTCGCGCGGCCCGCTCGGCGGTCGCACGGCTCATCGGGGCGCCGGACGCCAGCCACGTCGCGTTTTCTAGCGGCGGAACCGAGTCGCTCAACCTCGCGATCCAGGGCGTGCTGCGCCCGGGCGACCACGTCGTTTCGACGGTCTGCGAGCACAACGCCGTGCTCCGCCCGCTAGCGCTGCTGGGGCGCAGCCGTGGCGTTCGCGTCGATTACGTAAGGTGCGGCGAAGACGGCGTTGTCGATCCGTCGGAGATCGCCGCGGCGATCCGCCCCGACACGAGGCTGGTCACCCTCACGTCGGCGTCGAACGTCACCGGCGCGGTGCAGCCGATCGAGGAGGTCGGCCGCATTTGCCGCGAGCGCGAGGTGCTGTTGCTGGTCGACGCCGCGCAGTCGCTCGGGCACCTGCCCGTGGATGTCGAGGCGTCGGCCATCAGCCTGCTCGCGGCGCCGGCGCACAAAGGCATGCTGGGGCCCATGGGCGTCGGCGTGCTGTATGTCGCGCCGGGCGTCGAGGCCCAGCTGCAGCCGCTCCTGGTGGGCGGCACGGGCGTCGACAGCCAGAGCGCTAGTCCGCCCGAGCAGATGCCGCAGCGGTACGAGGCGGGCAGCCTGAATGTGCCATCGCTCGCAGGCTTGGCCGCGGGCCTCGACTGGCTCCAGGAGCATGCGAGCGAGCGCAGAGCAAACCAGTCGCCCGCAGAGATGACGCAGCGGCTGATCGACGGTTTGGCGGCGATCGAGGGCGTGAGGCTGATCGGCCCCCCGGCGGACGCTACTCGGGCGCCGGTTGTGTGCTTTTCGGTCGATGGCTACGATCCGCACGACGTCACCGCCGTGCTAGCCACCAGCGGCATCGAGTGCCGGGCGGGCCTGCACTGCTCACCAAAGATGCACCAGGCGCTGGGCACCGCAGGCGACGGCGGCGCCATCAGGCTCAGCCCGGGCATCGGCACAACGGCCGAGCAGGTGGACGCGACGCTGCAGGTGCTGGCGTCGCTCGCCTGTGTTGTTTAGCGGCGGCCTAGGAACATACGCAGGCAGAGAAGGACGCACGCATGGCCGAGGCCGCAAACGCTGGGGGCAGCAAGGCGCACAATCCGTCGGGCAACGTGGCAAAGCCTGCCACGCCGGCGCCCGCCGAGGCGCCCTGGTACCGCGACGGGCTGCGGTTCACCTGCACCGGCTGCGGCGATTGCTGCACGGGCGCCCCCGGCTACGTCTGGCTGAACAAGGCAGACATCGCCGCGATGGCCGCCGCCGTCGGCCTGGAGCCAGACGCGTTCGAGCGGCGGCACGTCCGGCAGGTAGGCGTCCGCAAGAGCCTCAAGGAGCACAGCAACGGCGACTGCGTCTTCCTCGACAGCCAGACGCGTGGCTGCACCGTCTACCAGGCCCGCCCCCGCCAGTGCCGCACCTGGCCCTTCTGGGACTCCACGCTCCGCAAGCCCGAGGCCTGGGCCGAGACCTGCGAGGCCTGCCCCGGCGCCGGCACGGGCAAGCTCTACCCGCTGGAGCAGATCGAGGCGCAGCGTTCGGTCGTCCGCGTCTAGCTCGGCGGCGGGTCGTACCGCGAGCGGGCCACGCCCTACGGCAAGAGGGCGGCGACGGGCTGCGGTCCGATTACACCGCTTGGGCGCTTTTTGCGGATGAGCCTAATTTTCGCGCGCGGCTTGGCCGATGAAGCAGATGCGAGAGGCCATGTACGCCCGCCGCACAGCTGTGTCACGCGATCGACACAACCTGTTATCACAAAGCGGTTTGCAGTGCCCAGGCGGCAGCCATAGCGGCCAAATCTGCCGGCCAACCGCGTAAGTCGTTACAAGAACAAACTTTGCGATCGGATCGCTAAGCCGACCAGCACGCCGGGCGAGTCGAGCGATTGGCCCCAGAGAGACCCTGTGGCGACGGCTTTGGTTGACTCTAGTTGTTGCTATTTTTACACTTGGGACATGAGAGCGGGGGCCGCACAGGGAGAAATCCTTGGTGGCGAGCTCCCGTTTTTCGGCCGGATGCCCGGGCGCCGGTCGACAAGCCGCCTAACCCCCCAGGGGAAGCTTGTCGTGACCAAGAAAGAGATCGTCAAAACCATCTCGGAGGAGATCGGGCTGACGCAACTCAAGACCAAAGAGATCGTCCAAAAGACGTTCGACGCCATTGTCGAGACGCTGGTCGAAGACCGCCGGATCGAGCTGCGGAATTTTGGCGTCTTCGAGGTCAAAAAACGGGCGGCACGCAAAGCGCGGAACCCGCGGACGGGCGAAAAAGTGTCCGTCCCCGAGAAATTCGTCGTGACGTTCAAGCCGGGCAAAGAGATGGAGGAGCGGGTGCGAGAGCTCGAGCGGCGGGCAGCCGCAGAAGCCGCCGCACGGGAGGCCGCGGCCGGCCTGTCACCGCACGGGCCGGGGCCCTCGCCCAACGGTTCTCCGCCACCCAACGCCGCTGCGGCAAACACCGCAGGCGCCAGCAACCCAACCACCGAACACGGCGTCAGCAACTACCAGCCTAACCCGCCCACGCCGTACGGAAACGGCCCGCAGGGATAACGAGACACGCGTTTTGGCGGTCGGCACTCGGCGATCGCCGGGCACGGACACGGACGGACAACTTTGGCCGCACGGGCGGGCCGCCTCGGCTCGATCGCCCCACGCACAGGCCACTCACGGAGGAGAGTCTGCGATGCGTAAGTGGATACTCGGGATTGCCGTTGCATGCACGCTGGGCTCCAGCACGGGCTGCATCCTGCCGCTGTACTCGCAAGACCCGGCACGCCGGGCCCAGCAGCTCATCTATACGTCGGAAGACCTGCGTGCCTTCCAGGACGAGTGGGAACGCATCTGGTTCCTCGACCAGCCGAGCCACCTCCGCCCCTACCGCACCAGCGGCCTGGTGCTGTAGCTGGTGCTGAAGCTATCGGCCACGGCTCGTTCGGCCCGCCGGCGCCGCGGGCGGCGGGCCGTTGCTAGCGGAGGGCCATTGTGAGCGGCGGGCGGGGGCCGGTACCATTCGGTGGCCGGCCGCCCGTTTTCTGTGTCTACGCTATCAGCATGCCGCAAGCCGCTTCCGCCCCCGGCAGCACGATCGACGTCTCGGTCCGCCTCGGCCGGCTGCCGCTGCCCAACCCCGTGCTCGTGGCGTCCGGCACGTTCGGCTACGCCCGCGAGATGGAGGCGTTCGTCGACCTCTCGCGGCTGGGCGGCATCCTGCCCAAGACGGTCACCTCCGAGGCCCGCGCCGGCAACGCCCCGTGGCGTACCGTCGAGACGGCGTCCGGCATGCTCAACGCCATCGGGCTGGACAACGACGGCGTCGAGGCGTTCATCGCCCACCACCTGCCGTACCTGCGGGGCGTCGGCGCCCCGATCGTGGTGAGCGTGGCCGGCAGCACGCACGACGACTTTGTCGGCCTGTGCCGCCGGTTGGGCGAGGTCGAGGGCCCCGCCGCGGTGGAGCTCAACATCTCGTGCCCGAACGTCTCGCACGGCGTCGACTTCGGCGTCGACCCGGCGATGTGCGAGCGGCTGGTGGCCGACTGCCGCGCGGCGTGCCACCTGCCGATCATCGCCAAGCTGACGCCCAACGTGACCAGCATCGCGACGATGGCCCGGGCCGCCCAGGCGGGCGGGGCGGACGCCCTGAGCGTCATCAACACGGTGCTCGGCATGGCGGTCGACTGGCGTAACCGCCGGCCGGTGCTGGCCAACGGCGTCGGCGGCCTGAGCGGCCCGGCCATCAAGCCCATCGCCCTGCGGTGCGTCTGGCAGGCGTCTACAGCCACGGGCGGCATGCCCATCATTGGCGTCGGCGGCATCCAGACCATCGACGACGTGATGGAGTTCCTCGTCGCCGGCGCCAGCGCGGTGCAGCTTGGCACCGTGAACTTCTACCGCCCGACCGTGAGCATGGAAGTGCTCGACGCGCTGCCGGGGGCGCTGGCGGAGCTGGGCGCGGCGAGTGTTCGAGGAACCGTTGGAACGTTGAACAAGGCGAGCGCAAGCGAGCCGTCACCCCCCTCCCCGGCAGGGGGAGGCCAGTTTCGTACAACAGAGCGGGGAGGGGGTTGAACCACCAGTGGACGGGCCATTCCGAAAGCGCGTGAGCCAAGACCTCCGAGAAAACGCCAAACAACTCCGCCGCGAAGCCACCACACCAGAGCGTTTGCTCTGGTCGGTCCTGCGAGCTAAGCAACTCGGCGGCTACAAGTTCCGCCGCCAAGAACCAATCGATGCGTTCGTAGTAGACTTCTGCTGCCACGAAGCAAAGCAGATCGTCGAGATCGATGGCGAGAGTCACGAAGGCCGGCAGGCGTACGACCTTGATCGGCAACGGCGGCTTGAGGGGCTTGGCTTTCGCGTGTTCCGCTGCACGAATGACGATGCGCTGACCAACCTCGATGGCGTTGCCGAGTCTATCCTGCAGGCATGCCGCTACGGCGGGGCAACCCCCTCCCCCGGCCCCTCCCCCTGCCGGGGAGGGGAGTAGACATAGCTCTTGCTCAGCGTTTCAGCATCATGCCAAGCCCGCTTGAAGATCGTTTCGTTGAAGACTGGGCCGAAGCCTGTCGGGCTACAAGAGATC
>JBCCQL010000058.1:0-11470 GCA_039024355.1 Planctomycetota bacterium | reverse complement strand
GCGATCCTGCTCGCGCTGATGGGTCTGGGCGTCGGCCCGGGCGACGAGGTGATCCTGCCCAGCTTCACGTTCTTCGCCTCGGCGGGCAGCGTCTGGCGGCTGGGCGCTAAGCCGGTGTTCGCAGACATCAAGCCAGACACGTTCAACATCGACCCGGCGGACATCGAGCAGAAGATCACGCCGGCCACCAGAGCGATCATGCCGGTGCACCTGTTCGGCCAAGCGGCCGACATGGCGGCCATCTCGGCCATCGCCGAGCGGCACAGCCTGCACGTGATCGAGGACGCCGCGCAGGCCATCGGCGCCACGCACGCCGGCCGGCCCGTGGGCGGCCTGGGCACGGTGGGCTGCTTCAGCTTCTACCCGACCAAAAACCTAGGCGGCTTCGGCGACGGCGGCATGATCACCACCGACGACCCCGCCCTGGCCGAGGACCTGCGGGTGCTGTGCAACCACGGCCAGCGGCCGCGGTACTACCACCACCACGTGGGCGTCAACAGCCGGCTGGACACGCTGCAGGCCGCCGTGCTGGGCGTCAAACTAAACGAGCTAGACGCCTACGCCGACGGCCGGCGCCGCAACGCAGAGCGGTACGCCGAGAAGCTGGCCCCGCTGGCGGGCAGCGTGCAGATACCCGTGGAGGCCGACGCGTGCCGCAGCGTGTGGAACCAGTACACCGTGCGTGTGCCCTCGGAGAGCGGCAGCGGAGAAAACCGCCGCGACGCGCTGCAGCAATTCCTCGCAGAACGGAAGATCGGTTCGGCGATCTACTACCCGCTGCCCCTGCACCTGCAGCCGTGCTTTGCGTCGCTGGGCTACCGGCCGGGCGACCTGCCGCACACCGAGCTGGCCGCCGAGCAGGTGCTGTCGCTGCCTGTCTTCCCGGAGATGACCACCGCGGAGCACGACGCCGTAGTGGCGGCGATCACCGCGTTCTGCGCGGCGGCGCCGGCCGTGAGTGAAGCGGCGTGACCCGCGTCCGCGGCAACCACGCTCGCCGCTGTCCCCGCGGGGGGCTCCGCCGACGCGGATCAATCGCCCTGCGCCGGCTTCTTGAACTCGGCCTTGCGTTTGCTCGGCCTCACGGCCACCAGCATCCCCAGCACGATGCACAGCATGATCAGCGCGACCTCCCAGCTGTAGCCACGCTCGTCCTCGTCGGACTCTTGGGCGAGAACGGGCGGCACCAAGAGCGTGGCGGACGTGGTGACGCTGCTGTTTGGGGCGGTGAGCGGTGGCATGGTGCAGTCCTCTTTGTCGCCCTGTTTGTAGCTCGGTCTGCGGCCCGGTTAGAGCCTGGTTGGTAGCCCCGTCGCTGGCTCGATCCGCCGCGCGGGGGAGGCGGTGGTTCGGCTGCGATGAGGGGCCGCCCGTTGCCGACGCCTTCAGCATAATCGAGGGTCGGCTCCCTTTCACCATGGCCGCGTGCGGGCGGCGGCCCCGGAGGTGGACGGCGGCCGGCCGTGCTCGGGCAGGTCGGCTGAGAACTCGGGGGCGTCGTCGCCCGGCGGCGGCGGGCAGAAGAGATCCAGCAGCGGCTCGGCACGCTCGCGGAACTGGCCGACCGGCATCGACACGGTGCCCCACCGGGGCGACAGCGTCCGGGCGTCCGCGGCGTAGTCCGCCAACCGGATGCCGACAAACGCGTAGGGCGTGCCGCGGTGGTAGAACACCTGCTCGGGCGGCGTGGGCGCCCGCTCGGCCGTCAGCTGGTAGGCGAACACCAACGCCGCGGTGAAGCCGCCGCCGAACTCCTGCTGCCAGCGCTGCAGCGACCGCAGGTCGTCCCCGGTCGACCAGTTCCGCCAGTACTGCGGCTGCTTGACGCCGGACGGGAACTTGCGGCCCTTCACGTCCACCAGCCACCGCGTCGGGTTGTGGCGGCCGGCCGGGGGGTCGCCCGCGGGCGAGACGATGAAGTCCAGGCTCTTCAGCGAGCCGTCGCCCACCAGCGACCGGCGTTGCTCGTCCACCGCCACGTAGGCGATCCGTTCCTGCCGCAGGTACGCCTCGAAGGCGGCTTCGTAGTGGTTCCGGCGGTTGGCCATGAGCTTCACCACGGGGGCACAAAGGACAAGAAGCTTCTTGTACCCCGGCGTGCCTCCAAATCTACCAGAATGCGTCCCAGGCGCGATGCCGCCTGTTCAGCGCTCGCGCTTGCTGGGCGTCCTCTGTGTCCTCTGTGCCCTCGGTGGTTACTCCCCTTCCAGCAAACCCGTGACGCAGCCAACGACCTCGGCCAGGCTCACGGTTTGGCTTCCGCCGTCGGCGAGGTCTTTGACCTGGCACTGCCCGGCGGCCAGCTCCTCGGGCCCGGCGATCAGCGCGATGCGGAAGCCCTTGCGGTCGGCGTACTGCAGCTGCTTGCCCAGCTTCTTTGGTTCGGGGTAGACCTCCACGCCGATGCCGGCGGCACGGACGTCGCGGGCCAGCCGGAGGTAGTCGCCCAGCCGGCCCTCGGCGAAGTAGGGCACAAACACCGGCGCGGGCGTCTTTGCCTGGGGCAGCAGCCCGAGCGACTCCATCGCCGAGATCAACCGGTCGAGACCCAGCGACGCGCCGATGCCCGGCAGCACCTGCTTCGTGTACAGCCCGGCGAGGTTGTCGTACCGCCCCCCGCTGGCGACGCTGCCGATCTCCGGCATCCGCTCGAGCGTCGTTTCTAGGACGACGCCCGTGTAGTAGTCCAGCCCGCGTGCGATCGAGACGTCGACCTTCACCCGCTCTTCGGGCACGCCGGCGGCGGCCACGCCGTCCACCACCTCTCGCAGTCTCGCGGCGCCCGACTGGCCCGCCTCGCTGCCGGCGGTGATCGCGTCTACCTGGTCGAGCACCGCCCGGTTGTCGCCGTCCAGCTGCACCAGCCGCAAGACCTCGGCCGCTTGCTCGGCCGTGGCGCCGGCCGCGGACTGGACCTCTGCAGAAACCTTCTCGGGGCCGATCTTTGCCAGCTTGTCCAGCGCACGCAGCACGGGCGCCGCGTGCCCGGCCAAGCCGGTCTTCTCGAGCACGCCGTTCAGCACCGCCCGGTTGTTGACGTGGATCGTAAAGCCGCCGCCCTCTCCGCTGCCAAAGCCGATGGCCCGCAGCAGCTCGTCGATCACCAGGACGGTCTCGATGTCTGACGCCACGGCGGTCGAGCCCACCGTGTCGAAGTCGCACTGCATGAACTCGCGGTAGCGTCCACGCTGGGTGTTCTCCCCCCGCCACACGCTGGCGATGTGGTACCGCTTGAACGGCAGCCCCAGCTGCTGCGCGTGCTGCGCGGAGAAGCGGGCCAGCGGCACCGTCAGGTCAAAACGCAAGCCCACGTCCCGCCCGCCGTGGTCCTGGAAGCGGTACAGCTGCTTGTCGGTCTCGTCCGAGCCCTTGCCCGTCAGGACCTCTAGGTACTCCAGCGCCGGCGTGTCGATCGGCGCGAAGCCGAACGACCGGTAGACACGCTTGGCCGTGTCGATGATCGCCTCGCGCGGCATCATCACTTCCGGCAGGTAGTCCCGGAATCCCTTCAGCGTGCGGGGCTGGATGAGTTGATTGCTCACGGGTGACGGTAGGGAGATGGGAGGGATGAAGAAGGGGATAGGGGGATGGCGACTGGGTGGGGATAGCGTGTGGGATCGGCGAGTGGAATGGGTCCTAGGTTGGTCTCTCTACAATCTCCGCATGCGAAACGTTCCGCTGTTGTTATTCGTGCCACCTTATAATTCGTATCGGGGACTGATCGTGTGGAACCAAGAACCCAGGAGCGACGGAGGATTGCTCCTACTCATCTGCTGAAATTCCAGGGACCGGTTCGATCGTGTATTCGAAGTACCAGCCATCATCTAGAAGGCGAATTGTTGAGATTCCAAGACAATAGTCAGGATGCGGCGCCGGCTTGCTGCGAACATACTGCGCGGCTTGTGCACAAGCTATTTCCAGACTGAACCCACGTGCAGCAATCCCCCTCATCTCCGACCGTCATCCCCCTGATCTCCCTACCGTACCGCGACGCAGCTACGCGATGACCGCCAGCGGGTTGGGCCGCGCGCTGCGGATGCTCTGGCCCTCTGGCTGGTAGACCGCCTCGGTGTAGTCGCGGACCTGCTCGTGGGTTTCTAGGTAGAAGTCGTACGTCCAGTCGTCGTCGTACTCGCAGCTGGTGAACGTGTAGTCGCGGCAGATCTGGGGGCGGGTCTCGTAGACGCCGCAGCGGTAGTCGTCGCCCAGCTTCTCGCATACCGTGTGCACCAGCAGGTACCAGTCTCCGCCGTCGCGGAAGAACGTGGCGTTGTGGTGCAGCACGATCCAGCGGATGTACTCCATGTCCTCGAAGCAGTCGGGCGTCTCGTACGGCACGGCGATGTAGTGGCAGCACTTGGCCGTGCAGTGCTGGCACAGGTTGCCGCCGGGCGGCAGGTCTTCGCGGCGGATCTTGACCGTGCCAAAGGCAGGGGCGGTGCTCATCGGTCGGTCGGCTGGCTGGGTCGGCTGGCTGGGTTGCTGGCAACAAGTCTTTGTGCAAGCTGCGGAGTCTAGCACGGCCGGCGCCGGCCCAACAGCTACGCGGCCGCTTGCTCCAGTCACGGCACAAACACACCACGGGGCCCACGGGGCGATGGCCTTCGCCGAGAGCTTCCCGCCGATCGCCGCCCCGGGCGCCCGTGTGCTTATCCTGGGGTCGATGCCGGGCGTGGCTTCGCTCGAGGCGGGCCAGTACTACGCCCACCCACGCAACGCCTTCTGGCCGATCATGGGCCGGCTCTACGGCGCCGGGCCGGGGCTGCCGTACGCGGAGCGTTGCGGGCGGTTGCAGGCGGCGGGCGTCGCGGTGTGGGACGTGCTGCGGCAGTGCCGCCGGGCCGGCAGCCTCGACTCGGCGATCGAGCGCGACAGCGAGTCCGCGAACGACATCGCCGGCCTGCTGCACGAGTGCCCGGCGATCGGGCTGATCGCCTTCAACGGGCGGAAGGCGGAGCAGGCGTTCAACAGGCACGTGCGGCAGAATCTTACGACGAGCCCGCCGAAGACCGTCTGCCTGCCGTCGACAAGCCCGGCCCACGCCGCGCGGTCGCTCGACCAGAAGACGGCGATCTGGCGGGCGGCGCTGCTCGAATGACGCCCTCAGGCAACCCACGCGCACGCCGCCCGAAGCGTTCGGCCCATCGCCACGCGTTCGGTCGGCTCGCGGTGCGAAGCCCGGGTGGGCGGCCCGCGGGCCTACGGGGACTCCGCCGGTGCAGCCGCTTTGGGTTGGTCTTTGGCGGCCGTTTTGTCGTAGGCGCCCGCGCCGGCGTCCTTGAACGTGGCGGTGAGGTCGTCCCAGTCCATCACCAACCTGCCGCCGCTGGCCGAGTGCTGCTTCTCCCAGTTCACAAACAGCTCGAGGCACGCGTGGTCGACGTACCGCAGCCGGTCGAGGTGGACGTGCAGCTCGGTCTCGGGGTCGACCTCGTCGAGCACGGCCGTCAGCTTCGGCAGGGCCAGGAACGTGGCGGCGCCCTTCAGGTGCAGCTCGACGCGGTTGGCTTCTGCGTGGTCTTCTACCCGCACGTCCAGCCGGGCGAAGGTGTACAGCAGGCGGGCCGCCGTGCAGCCGATGCCCACCAGCACGCCGGTCAGCAGGTCGACGCCCACGACCAGCGCTAGCGTGACCAGGCAGATCACACCCTCCGCGGCGTTCACCCGCCACAGCTTGTAGATCGCCTTGAAGTTGATGAGCTTCCACCCTGTAAACACCAGCACCGCGGCCAGCGACGCCATCGGGATGTAGTTCAGCAGCCAGGGCAGGGCGCAGACCAGCAGCAGCAGCCAGACGCCGTGCAGGATGGTCGACAGCCGCGTCCGCCCACCGGCGTCGACGTTGGCCGAGCTGCGCACGATGACGCCCGTCATGGGCAACGCGCCCAAGAAGCCGCAGATCAGGTTGCCGACGCCCTGCGCCGTGAGCTCGCGGTCGTAGTTGGTGCGGGCGTGGGTCTGCATCTGGTCGACCGCCGTGGCGCACAGCATGGTCTCGGCGCTGGCGACCAGGGCGATGGTCACCGCCGCTAGCAGCAGGGCGGGCGACAGCAGCTCTTTGGTCTGCCCCCAGTCGGTGGGCGTGCGGATGGCGCTGGCCAGGTTGTCCGGCACGATCACCTGGGTGATCTTCACACGCTCCTCGGCCGGCATCTGCTTGTCGTCCTCCATCGCCACCAGTTCGTCGGGCGGCAGCGTGATGCCCAGCATCAGCGCGACGACCGAGGCCAGCGTCACGGCCACAACCGGCGCCGGGATGAACGCCAGCGGGTTCTTGGGGATCAGCTTCCAGAAGATCAGCACCAGGACGGTGCCCACGCCGATGGCCGCCGCGAAGAAGTGCAGCGACCCGAAGGGGTGCACCGCCTTGAGCACGGACTGCGGCATGGTCACCAGGTTGGCCACGCCCTTGGTGTAGCCCGCGTCCAGGTAGGGCTTGGCGGCGTTCTTGTCGTCCACCATCACGTGGAACTGGCTGGCGAGGATCAGCACGCCGATGCCGCTGAGCATGCCCTGGATGACAGCCGGCGAGACCGCGCGGAAGAAGTTGCCCAGCCGCAGCAGCCCGGCGGCAAGCTGGATGACGCCTGCGCCAAGAACGGCCAGGCCCATCGCGGCCAGCCCGCGTTCCAGGTCCGGCTCTTTGGTGTCGCCCACCGAGAAGTCCGCAATCACTTCGGCGACCAGCACGAACAGCCCGGCGGCGGGGCCGCTCACCTGCAGCGGCGAACCGGCGATCAGCCCCACGACGATCCCGCCGACGATGCCCGTGATGAGCCCGGTCGCCGGCGGCGCACCGGAGGCGATGGCGATGCCCATGCACAGCGGCAGGGCGACCAAGAACACGATGATCGACGCCGGGAAGTCGGACCGGAACGCCTCGGCAAACGAGAGCGTCTTACGCCTTGGCTTCTTCGCGGCATGCTCTGGGCTGGCGTTCACAAGGGGGCAGACCCGAGTCGGCGCCGCGGCAAGACAAGGAAACGCGACGCCCCGCGGCGTGAGGCGGCCCGCGAGTATAAACGCCGCGGGCGCCGCCGCACACAGCACCGCCGCGTCGTCCCCCGAAGCGGTCACCGCACGGGGGCACGCGGAGCCCGCCTCACGCCATCGCCGGCAACGCCTTGTCGAGCAGCCGCAGCACGCTCGCTTCGTCGGTTTGCTCGCGGACCTGCTGGGGCGTGAACCAGCGGACGTCGTGCGACTCGTCGGACACGACCAGCGGCCGCTCACGCTGGGCCGCCAAGAGGAAGCGGACGTCGTGGTGCTCGTGGGCGTCCTCCAAAACGCTGCCCGTGGCGCCGCGGCGTTCGGGGATCAGGTGGACGTCGACGTCGAGGGGCAGCACACCACCGTCGGCCTCGCTCGCCACGCGGTCGGTTGTGCCGGGCGGCGGCAGGGGGGCGAGGTCAGGCAGGCCCGATTCTTCGCCCGCCTCACGCAGGGCGACAGCCAGCACGTCGGGGTCGCCGTCGGCGTGCCCGCCCGGCTGCAGCCAGCGGCCCAGCTTGCGGTGGTGCAGCAACAGGCAACGCCGCCGGTCCGCCGACAAGACCCACGCCGAGGCGGTGATGTGCCCCGGCCGCGCCGTCCGCAAGAAGCAGTCTTCGTTGGCCGTGACGAGCGACCGGATCCGCCGCACGCGTGCAAGCTCGGCGTCGACGGAGGTCGCCCCCGCGTAGCGGTGCAGCAGGCTCAGCAGCGGGCGGCGGTGCATCGCGTGCGGACTCTCTTTGCGGGGCTCGCTTAGCGGGCGGCGTTCCATGCGGCTGTGGCGTACCGCGTGCGGACCAACTCCGCCACTCGGCCGACCGGGTAGTCTTGCGTGTCGCTCTCGATCGGCCAAGCGTGCTTGACCGCGGCGAAGAGGCCCGCGCGATCGATCGGCGCGTTGGCGACAAACGCCCCGTGCGGCCGGCGCCCGCGGTAGTCCGGCTCGCGCGGCGGCGGGCGCAGCAGCCTGCTTACCAGCGGCAGGTCGAAATCGTACAGCAGCGTGCCGTGGTACAGCAGCCAGTCGCGTTTCATGCGGAGGCTGTTGCCGGAGAACTTTCGGGGCGGCCCGCCGCTGTGGTCTGCGGCAAGCACCAAGTCGCTGGTGCCGGCAACCGCCGACGGCAGGCCCGCGGCGCCGAACGCATCGACCATCCGTTGCAAGACAACGCGGTGGGCGTCGTCGATGCCGGCCACGGGCTCGCCGCCGCCGATGAGGCCGCCCCTGCCTCGGCGGAGCACCACCGCGTACATCAAGCACCCCGGGCCGCAGACGATGGTCCCGCCGCCGCTCACCCGCCGCAGCACCGGCACGCCGCGCGACTGGCACTGGGCGAGGTCGGCCTCCTCGGCCAGCCGGCCGGCGCGGCCGACCACCACAAACGGCCGGGGCGACTCCCAAAGCCGCAGCGTCTCGCCCCGCTCACCCGCCTCGGCCGCTGCCAGCAGGGCCTCGTCCAGCGCGAGGTTCTCTTCGGGCGAGGGGAGCGTGAGCGGCAGCAGCTGCATCGGCTTGTTCGGCTGCTCGTGTGGCTAGCTGTTAGACCCGCCGTGGGCCGAGGCAGCGGTGGGCAGAACGTGGCGGCACAGCGGTAAGGCGTGCCGGTTGTAGCGGTTGTTGCGTTGGCGTGGCCGCCGAATCGTGTGGCCGCCGCCGCGGGCGTGCTTCTGCCGCTCGGCATTCGGCTCACAATGGCGGCAGCTAAAGCTTGACTGAGCGGCGCATCAGGCCGGGGCCTTGAGTTTTTCTGCACGCTAGCGGTCGTAGCAGGGAAAAACGATTTGCCGGAGGCAGATTTGGCGGCACACTTCCCCCGGGCACGGTCTGCAGGGCCCAACTCTGAAGTCTAATCCGGAACTTATCGCATGACGACGCTCAGCCCCTTCCAACGCACGCCCGGCCGGCACCGCGGCCTTGAACGCGTGGTTCGTGTGGCCCTGGCCTTGGCGGTTTGCGTCGCCCCGACGGCCGGCGCCCGCACCGTTGCGGCGCAAGGTTTCGACGGCGCCTGCGGCTCAACCGCTTGCTACCGGATGGTGTGCAAGACGGTCTACGAGCAACGCGAGATGACCTGCTACAAGACCGTGGCGGAGACCGTCTACGATGAGCGGCACGTGGTCCGCCGGGTGCCGGTCATGGAGACCGAGTGCCGCGAGCGGCGCTACGCCGTGCTGCGGCCCGTGCGTGAGACCACCATGCGGGAGCAGCGGTACACGGTGCAGCGCCCCGTCTACGAAACGCGCTACCGCGACGCCAGCTACGACCGTGTGCGCAACGTAGTCGAAACCAGCTGCCGCGAAGAGCAGTACACCGTGCAGCGTCCCGTCTGGGAGACCCGCGAGCGGCAAGAGGTGTACGCGGTGCAGCGGCCGGTAATCGAAACTGTCCAGCGACAGCAGGTGCAAACCGTCATGCGGCCCGTCACGGGATGCACGACGGAGTACGTCGACCAGGGGTCTTACGTCGACCAGGTAGCCGTCGTGCCGGGGCAGTCCACCGGCCTGCCGCGGCTGCGGTGGCTGCCGGCGCAGCAGTCGGTCGATCCCGTCACGGGGGTGACGCAGACCGTCCGGCCGGGCTTGTCGTGGGTCAGCCAAACATCGCCGCCCCGCCAAGTGGTGCAGCGGGTGTGGAGCCCCAACGTCGTGGCGGTGCAGAAGCCCGTCACGCGGATGGTCCCCCAGCAGGTGGTCCGCAGCGTGCCCGTCCAGGTGCAGCGGATGGTGACCGAGCAGCGTGTGCGCCGCGTGCCCGTGCAGGTCTGCCGGATGGTGAGCGAAACGCGCGTACGTAAAGTGCCCGTCCAGACCACACGCCAGGTCGTTGAGCGCGTGGAGCGTCGCGTGCCGGTGCAGGTCTGCCGGATGGTGACCGAGCAGCGCGTGCGCCGCGTGCCGGTCACGACGTGCCGCATGGTGCGGGAGGAGCGGACCGAGCCCTACCAGGTGCAGGTCTGCAAGATGGTCGAGCGGACTGAGACCGTGCGTGTGCCGCGTGTTGTGCGTCGGCAGGTGCCGGTGACCTACACCTACCGGGTGCCGCGTACCGTGACCGTGGCGGAGCCGGTGCAGCCGGTCTGCAGCACGTGCGCGAAAGCGGACGCTGAGGCCGCGTCGACGCAGGTCGCCCGACTAGAGTCACGCGACACGTTCGAGCGCTAAACGAGCGCCACGCCGGGTTCTGCTCGGAATGGCGCCGGTACGCTGCGGCCGTTGACACCGCAGGGCGCGGGCTTGAGACTGCTGGCAGAACCGATTGCCTTTCCGCTTGGGCCTGCCGCCGCCCGCTGTGTCTTCCGAAGCCAACGCCGCCGCCACGCCCGCCACGGGTCGCCTTGCCGGCGAGCGTATCTGCTTTGTCGGTCCGCTGGCCAGCATGTCGCGTACGGCCGCCGAGCGGCTGGTCGCCCGTGAAGCCGGAACCGTGGCGCCGACCATCGCCGATGGGCCGACGCTGGTGGTCATCGGTGATGAGACTTCCGATTGGCGCGTGCACGCTGGGCCGCTGCCCGCCGATCACGCCCAGCGCCGAGACGCGTTTGAGGTCGTCCACGAGTCGGCGTTGTGGTTGCGGCTCGGGCTGGTTGATTCCGAAGACGACGCGCAGGCGGCCACGCAGCGGCTCTACACGCCGGCGATGCTCGCCGAGCTGCTCCGTGTGCCGGTCGCGGCGATTCGCCGCTGGCTGCGGCGTGGCTACCTCCGGCCGAAGCGTGAGGTAGGCCGGCTGGCGTACCTGGCCATGCAAGAGGTGCACGCGGCGCGGACGCTCGCCGCGCTCGTAGCGGAGGGCTGCTCGCTCGCCCGCGTCGACAAGCTGGTGGCCCAGCTCGCCGACGCCGCGCCCGACGTCGACCGCCCGCTGATTGACTTAGCGGTGGTGGTCGGCGACGGCCGGCTGTACTTCCGGCGGGGCGACGACCTGAGCGAGCCCGGCGGGCAGCTGCTGCTGGATTTTGAGCCCGCGGGCGCCGGCGACCCGCCGCCCGCCGCCGCGATCGCGTTGGGTCATTCGCAATCGCTCGCCGACGCAGACCTGGCGCCGCCCGCCTCCGGCGCCCCAGGCGACGAGGGCGCCGCCGGCCCGCCGCCTGCCTTCGAACACCCTGATCAGGCACGCGAGGCGGCGCTCGACCTCGAGTCCGAAGGCGATACGGCCGGCGCCATCGAGGCCTGCCGCGGCGTGCTGCTCAGCGGACAGGGGAGGGCAGAAGACCACTTTCTGCTGGCGGAGTTGCTGTACCGCCGCGGCGAGCCGGCCGCGGCCCGCGAACGCTACTATGCGACGCTCGAGATGGACGAAGACTTTGTCGAAGCCCGGACCAGCCTCGGCTGTTTGCTTGCGGAGCTGGGCGACACCGAGCTGGCGATCGCCGCGCTGCGTGGCGCGGCGGAGCAGCAGCCCGGCTTCGCCGACGCCCCCTACCACGCCGCCCGTGGTTGTGACGAGGCCGGCCGCCGCGAAGAGGCGGAGCGG
>JBCCQL010000057.1:0-11610 GCA_039024355.1 Planctomycetota bacterium | reverse complement strand
GACTGCTGCCCGTAGCAGCCCTGAGCAGCCCGTAGTGGTCCGTAACCGCTCGCGGCGCCCGCTGGTCTAAGCGGTGGCGCCGGCGGCCGGGCCGACGCAACCGGCGGGCGCCGGACGCAGGCCGCGGGTCTCGAGCCACATGCCGAGCCGCACGCCCTGCGATCGCCACGACGCCGCCGGCGTGTGGGTCAGGCGTGTCGCCACCGCCACGCCGGTGCGGAGGCGCCGCTTGTAGTCTTGCTCGCCCGTGCCCATCTCGAACCGGGTGTCGCCACGGTCAAAGCTGTCCCGCAACGTCAGCGTGGTAAGCAGCATGCCGGCGCCGCTGCAGCCGGAGTCTTTGCAGAACCCCGTCCGCAGTCCGAACACAACGCCGCCGGCGTGGTAGTTGTAGTTGTAGGCGACCGCCCGCCCGCCCACACGCAGCACGTTGATGTCGACCATGCCGCACCGCGCCGCCGCCGCGTGGGCGTCGCGTAGGAAGGGCTGGTAGCGGTCGTGGCACAGCGTGTTGCCGTTGGTCGATGCCGCCTGCCAGCTGCCGCGGGCGACCGCCTCGCACTCTTCGTACAGCCGCCAGGCGGGGTCGCCATCCCCCGCGGCCCGCGGCGCCGGCCTGTGCCGGATGTACTCCACCGGCTCGCCGCGGAAGCTGCCAATCCGTCCGATCGCCGGGTCGCCAAACCGTCGCAGCCCACGCCGAATCTCTTGCCGCGTCCGCGAGCACCGGCCCGCCAAGTACGCTTGCCAGCCGGGCTGCTGCGTGCCGCTCTCTTGCATAGCGATGACAGAGTTCGCGTGCCCGTCGCGCTTCGCGCACCGCAGGCCCGCGCGGTTCATGGCGTGCTGGGTCCGCCCGCGGTCGGCGCCGGGGCCGTCTACCCACGGCAGGTCGATGATGTCCCAGTCGCGGCGGGTGCTGGCGACGCATCGCATGGCGAGCGCGATCGTGGCCGCTTGGCACGCGCCCACCGGCGAGTAGCACGCGCCCCAGTTGTCTAGCGGGTAGGTCAGCACCCGGAGCTTGCCAAACCGCCGCCGCTCTGTTTTCACGACCAGCGGCACGATGCCGATGGGCCTGCCCGCGGCCCGGACGATCATCGCCCGCAGTTTCTGCCCCGCGCCGAAGTGCCGCCAGTACGCCTCGAGCCAATCCAGCGTGTGGAAGAACGATGCCCGCTCGGTCGACCCCAGCAACGCCGCCCAGGTGAGGCGGTACGCCTGAAGCTCGGCGATGTCGTTGATTTCGTGGACGTCGGCCATGCGGGCTCGCGGCTAGTTTGTCGGCGGCGGGAGCGTCTGGGCGTTGGGAGGAGGCGGAAGCAATGGCCGTGCCAACGGCGGCAAAACGCCGCGGGGGCTTCTAGGTCGCGGGGCGCGGCGCCCGTTTGCGGCCGTGTTGCGTGACCGCCACGGCTGGTCAGCCGGTCCGGCGTTGCCGAAGATCAACGCGTGGCGATTGTGCCACGCCGCGTTGGCGCCGCCTGCCGCTCGGTCGATCTCCCTAGGTTGCTTTTCTGATGAACGCCGACGAACCACGCCGCGTGGCCCAGATCCACAACGCCCCGCGGCGTGGCGTGCTGGTGGTGACCGGTGGCGGGAGCGGGGCGATCGCCGCCCTGCTGGGCCAGCCCGGCGCATCGCGGACGGTGCTCGAAGCCTCGGTGCCGTACTCGCTGGCCGCGCTGCGGGACTGGCTTGGCGGGGCCGTCGAGTCGGCGTGCTCTGCGGCAACCGCCCGCGCGATGGCGATGGCCGCCTTCCGCCGGGCACAGACGCTGGAATCCGCCAAGGGTGACGCTGGCGACCAAAGCGACGCCGAGCTGTTCGGCGTCGCCTGCACGGCCAGCCTAGCAAGCGACCGGCCGAAGCGCGGCGATCACCGCGTGCACGTCGCCGTCCAAACCGCCGCGCAAACGGCCGAGTGGTCGCTGCTGCTCGACAAAGACAAGCGGACGCGCGGCGAAGAGGAGGCGGTCGCCTGCCAGCTTGTCTTGCACGCCGTGGCGGTGGCGGCGGGCGTCCACGACGCGGATGCCGACGTCACATACGCCGAACCGCGCGGCGGCGATCGGCTAGAGACGCGCTGCTTAGCCGCCCCACGGTTTCTGGTTCCGCTCATCGCCGGCGGCGGCGCCGCGTTGCTGCAGCCCGGCGACACGCCCTTCGCCCCCGCAGAAGAGTCCGGCTACCAGCGGGTGCTGATGCCCGGGGCCTTCGCACCAAGCCACGCCGGGCACTGGCAGATGCTGGAGCACGCGGCCGGGCGGCTGGGCGCGCCAGTGACGCTCGAGCTGTGCACGGCCAACGTCGACAAGCCGCCGCTGGACTTCCTGTCGCTCGCAGACCGGCTGCGGGGCATCGCCGGAACGTTC
The DNA here is from genome assembly GCA_039024355.1 of Planctomycetota bacterium. GTDB lineage: Bacteria > Planctomycetota > Planctomycetia > Pirellulales > Lacipirellulaceae > JBCCQL01. The sequence goes on along the minus strand of JBCCQL010000057.1, from coordinate 9,235 downwards.
GGCGCCGGCGTGCAGGTGTGGGTCACCAGCTACCCGACGTTTTTGGAGAAGGCGGAGCGGCTCGGCGTGCAGACGTTTGTTGTGGGGGCGGACACCATCACCCGCATCGCCGACCCGCGGTACTACGGCAACGACCCCGCCACGCGAAACGCCGCCATCGCCCGCATGCGGGGCCTCGGCGTGGGCTTTCTCGTCTTTGGGCGGCTCCGGGGCGAGCGGTTCGAGTCGCTCGACGACCTGCGGCTGCCGCCGGCGCTGCGTGCCATGTGCGACGGCGTTGCCGAGTCGGACTTCCGGCAAGACATCTCATCGACCGAGCTCCGGGCGGCCCGCCGGCGGGCGTGATTGCCGGACTGCGGCCGGCGGCGGTATAGTTTGGCGGCCGCAACAGCCGTCCGAGCGTTGCGAATGCCGGCCCCGACGCAGGAGTTTTATGGCGACGCACCCCGCCAACCCGGAGGCCGCGGCCGACTACGGCGGGCCTGTCTACGCGGGCGTCGACGTCGGCGGCACGAACACCAAGATCGGTCTGGTGGACGACGCGGGGCGCTCGCTGGCCTACGAGTCGATCCCCACCCAGCAGGCCGACGGCCCGCAGGCCGCCATGCGTCGCGCTGTAGCGACCCTCGATCAACTCGCCGAGCGGATCGGCCGAGATCGCGCGGGGATCGCTCACCTGGGATTGGCGACCCCCGGCCCCCTGGACCTCGAGCGGGGCATGCTGCTCGACCCCGGCAACCTGCCCGCGTGGCACGAGACGCCCATCCGCGCGATCTTGGCTGAGGCCGCCGGCCGCGACGTGCTGTACGCCAATGACGCCAACGCCGCCGCCTACGGCGAGTTCTGGAGCGGCGCCGGCGAGCGGCACGACAGCCTGGTGATGGTCACCCTGGGCACCGGCGTCGGTGGCGGCGTGATCGTCGGCGGCCGGCTGATCGAGGGCGCGCACGGCGCGGGCGGCGAGATCGGCCACATCATCATCAACTCCAGCGACGATGCGCCGCTGAATTCGCTGGGCATCCGCGGCACGCTCGAAGGCTACTGCGGCAGCTACGGCGTCGTGGGCCGGGCCGAGGCGGCCCTGGCCGATCATTTCGTCGAGAGCAGCCTGCGGCACTGCTTGGCCGAGGGCGAACACCTCACCCCGCTGCTGGTGGCCAACGCCGCCGAGGCGGGCGACGAACTCGCCACCAAGGTGGTAATGGACACCGCCCGCTACCTGGCGATCGGCATCGTGACCTGCGTCCACACGCTGGACCCGCAGGCGGTGATCCTCGGCGGGGCGATGACCTTCGGCGGGGCGGGGCACCCGCTGGGCGAGCGGTTCTTGCAGGAGGTCCGCACGCAGGCGGCAGCGCGGATGATCAAGAGCCTGGCGCCACGCGTCGCGATCGAGTTCGCGAAGCTCAGCGGCAACGCCGGCTACATCGGCGCCGCCGGGCTCGCCAGGGCGGCCGCCGCACCCTAACAATCAGCTGGCGCCGACGCCCGCCAAGCCGCGGGCAGAAGAAACCTTTGACGCCACCAACCGAACCGAACGGAACTCTCGTGACAACGCCCCTCGAGTCGCTCATCCAGTCCGGCACCAAGCTCTGGCTCGACTCGGTCGACCCGGAGCTCGTAACGCTCAACCGCGAGCGTGGCGCCACCGGTGCGACCTCCAACCCGATCATCATCGCCGACCTGATCGAGACCGGCCGCTTCGACGACCTGATTGCCGAGCAGATCGGCAGCGGGCTCGACGACGCCGGCGTGGCGTGGGCCGTGACGGACCGTGTGGTCAGCGACGCCCAGCAAGTCTTCCACAGCGTCTGGGCAGAAACCAGGTGCAACGACGGCTGGGTGAGCTTCGAGCTCGACCCGCTGCTCGAAGACGCCGGTTGCGAGCTGTCGGTCGAAGCGAAGGCCGAGCGGTATGTCGAGTTGGGCAAGCGGTGGTCCCGGGGGCACGACAACCGCATGATCAAGATCCCCGCCACGCCGGCGGGCCTGGCCGCCATTGAGGAATTGTGCGCGGCGGGCGTCACGCTCAACGTGACGCTGATCTTTTCGATGGACCAGTACCAGCAGGCCCGCGACGCGATGTGGCGCGGCGCCCAGCGCAGGGAATCGCTGGACACCTTCAAGAGCGTGTACAGCATCTTCGTGTCGCGTATCGACGTGTACACCGAGGGGCACGTCGCCGGGCTGTCAGACGCCGCACAGGGGCAAGTGGGCACGGTCAACGCCCAGCGGATCTGGCAGGCGAATCAGACGTTCTGGGAGGGCCATCCGACGCCGCTCGAGCAAGAGATCATCTTCGCCAGCACGGGCACAAAGAAGCCCGACGACCCGCCGTGGAAGTACGTCGAGGCCCTAGCCGGCAGCGACATCCAAACCAACCCGCCGGCCACCAACGAGGCAGTCGCAGAGAGCGGCCTAGGATTCACACGCCGGGTGGATCAGCTGCCCAGCAACGAGGTCCTTGCGGAGATCGACGCCAAGGTAGACTTCGCCCACATGGAGGCGACGCTCATGCGGGAGGGCCTCGAGAAGTTCGCCACGCCGCAGAAGAAGCTGATCGAGGCCATCGCAGCCAAGCGCGGCGAGCTGGCCGGCGCCTAAGCCGGTTCGCCGTCCCCGTTCATCGGCCAAGGCAATGGCCCACGGGTCAAACCAGCACGGGTTCTGCCTGGCCCTCGGCGGCGAGCACCTCCGGCGGGACAACCTGCGGCTCCGGCTGCACGGCGCGGAAGGACTCTTCGGTCGCCAGGAAGGCTTCGACGACGACCGGGTCGAAGTGGCTGCCGCTGTCCGCGACGAGGATCGCCCGGGCCTTCTCGTGGGGCATGCCGTCCTTGTAGGGCCGCTTTGAGCGCAGGGCGTCGTACACGTCGGCGACCGCCACAATGCGGGCCGACAGCGGGATCTGCTCGCCCGACCGCTGGAACGGGTAGCCCGTGCCGTCCCACTTCTCGTGGTGGCCGTAGGCGATCTCCTCGGCGGCCTGCAGGAAGTCGTCGTCGCCCAGCCGCTCGCTGAGCGCGCGGAGGCAGTCGCCGCCAATCGCGGCGTGGGTCTCGATGACCGCCCGCTCGTCGGGGTCGAGCCTGCCCGGCTTGAGCAGCACGGCGTCGGGCACGCCGACCTTGCCGATGTCGTGCAGCGACGACGCGAGCGCGAGCTGCTCGATGTCGGCGTCGGAGAGCGGAACGCCGTTCTCCTGCAGCTGCCGGGCAAGGATCGATACGTACTTGGCGATCCGCTCCAGGTGCTCGCCCGTATCGGTGTCGCGCGACTCGGCCAGCTTCGCCAGGCCAAAGATCAGGCCGTTGCGGGTCTTCATCAGGGAGTTCGTACGCCGCTCGACAAGCCCCTCGAGGTTGCGATTGATCGCCTCGAGCTGGTTCTCGTGCTTCCGGACCACCGACGCGACGCCGACCGTCGTCAGGGCGACCAGGCCCAGCGACACGGCTAGGCCGATCGGGCGGACCGGCTCCACAACGCGGGCGATCGCCGCGTCGATCCCGCGCCCCAGCTGATGCACCAGCACCCGAGCGTTGATCTCCGGCAGCTCCGCGGCGGCGACGATCTGCAGGCCCTCGCTGGTTTGGACAACGCCCCCCGACACCCTCCCGCCGGACTGGCCGCCGCTCAACGCCTCGCTACTCGGTACGCCGCCCGCCGACGCCCCGCTGTTGACCGTCACGCGACCGGCGGCGGTGCCCTGCGCGAACACCGGTCGAGCCTTCAGTCGCGGGTGGCAAAGCACGCGGCCATCGCCCGCGTCGGTCAAGCAGACGAACCCGTCGTTAGGCAGGCTGATGCCGGCGACGGTCGATTGCAGACGGTTCCACGACGCGAGGTCTGTCCGCGGGTCTTCAACCCCCATCGCACGGATCAGCTTCGCCATCTGCTTGGCCGTCTGCAGGTTGTCGTCCAGCACCTGCTTGTGGACCGTGCCGCGGATCGACCGCTCGAGCCACGCGTCGAAAACAAAGACGCCCCACGACAGGCAGACCGCCTGGACGGCGGCAACCGCCAAGATCAACGCGAGCTTGCTGTGGAAGGAAAACCGCATGCGAACCTCAGGCTGTGGGCTGGTGCGCCGGCAAAACTGCGGGCGGTAAAGGCTAGGTCGCCCGCCCCGGCACGCTGTTTTTGCCGAAGATCGGCTTCCCGAGCGGTCGGTGTTGCGAGGCGTGCTACCCGAAAAACCCCACCGTGCCTTGGCCTGGCCGTGGGGCTGGCCGGTTGCCCTTCCCGAACGGCGGCCCGGGAACGACAATGCACATGCCGCCGCTCTACCCGCCCGCCGGACCCTGCCCTCGCTGTCAGCCCGCCATGTCGACCGTCCCTGCCAAGCCCGCGCCCCATAAGCAATCGGCCCCGAAGAAACTGCCCAAGGGCGTGATCGACCCGGCGTTTATCCGCAACTTCTCGATCGTCGCCCACATCGACCACGGCAAGTCGACCCTGGCCGACCGCCTGCTGGAGGTCACCGGCACGGTCTCCAAGCGGGAGATGAAAGAGCAGCTGTTGGACGACATGGAGCTGGAGCGGCAACGCGGCATCACGATCAAGGCCAACTCGGTCTCGATGCGTGTGATGCACGAGGGGCAGCAGTACGAGCTGAACCTGATCGACACGCCGGGGCACGTCGACTTCCAGTACGAGGTCTCCCGCTCGCTGACGTGCTGTGAGGGCGCGCTGCTGCTGGTCGATGCGTTCCAGGGCGTCGAGGCCCAGACGGTGGCCAACGCGTACAACGCGATCGAGCACGACCTCGAGATCGTGCCGGTGCTGAACAAGATCGACCTGGTGCACGCCCGCCCGGACGAGGTGAAGCTAGAGATCGAGCAGACCCTGGGCCTGGACGCCGAGGACGCCATTGGCTGCAGCGCGAAGACCGGCCTGAACTGCGACGCGGTCATCAAGGCGGTGATCGACCGCGTGCCGCCGCCAGCGGGCGACGCCACCGCGCCGCTGCAGGCGATGGTGTTCGACAGCGTCTACGACGAGTTCCGCGGGGCGATCATCTTTGTCCGCATCGTCAACGGCGTCGTGCGTAAGGGAGACCGCGTCCGATTCCTGCAGGCCGGCACCGAGCACGACGTGCTGGAGCTGGGACAGAAGACGCCCAAGCGGACGCCGGTCGACACGCTGTCGGCCGGCCAGGTCGGCTACATGATCTGCAACATCAAGTCGCTGGGCAACGTCCACATCGGCGACACCGTGACCGCCGCGCGGGGCCGGCAGGGCGACCCGCTGCCCGGCTACGAAGAGCCCCGCCGGATGGTCTTCTGCGGCCTGTACCCGTCCGACGGGCAAGACTTCGAGAACCTGCGTGAGGCGCTCGGCAAGCTGCAGGTGAACGACCCCAGCTTTGTGTTCGAGCCCGAGACCTCCGACGCCCTGGGCTTCGGCTTCCGCTGCGGGTTCTTGGGCCTGCTGCACATGGAGATCGTCCAGCAACGCCTGGAGCAAGAGGCGGACATCGACCTGGTGCAGACGGCGCCGAACGTCACCTACCAGATCACCAAGAAGAACGGCGAAGAGCTCGAGGTGCACACGCCCACGCGTGTGCCCGACGTCGGCGAGATCGAGGAGTTCCGCCAGCCCATTGTCCGCGTGAGTTTTGTTGTGCCCGAGGAGTTCGTGGGCGCCATCATGAAGCTGTGCGCCGACCGGCGGGGCGTCTTCGTCCGGCAGGAGTACCTCTCGCCCACCCGCGTCATGCTGGTATACGACGTCGCCCTGGCCGAGGTGGTGTACGACATGCACGACCGGCTGAAGACCGTCACGCGCGGCTACGGCACCATGGACTACGAGCTGCGTGGCTACGAGGCGGGCGACCTCGTGCGGATGGACATCCTGGTCAAGGGCGAACGCGTCGACGCCCTATCGATTGTGTGCGACCGCCGCGACGCCGACACACGCGGCCGCGCGATCATCAAAAAACTCCGCAAGGAGATCCCGCGGCACATGTTTGAGGTGGCGCTGCAGGCGGCCATCGGCACGCGGATCATCGCCCGCGAGACGATCTCCGCGATGCGGAAGAACGTCACCGCCAAGTGCTACGGCGGCGACATCAGCCGCAAGCGTAAGCTGTGGGAGAAGCAGAAGGAGGGCAAGAAGCGGATGAAGTCGATCGGCCAGGTCGACATCCCGCAGAAGGCGTTCCTCGCCGTGCTAGAAACCGGCGAAGATGACAAGCGCTAATAACAAGCGCTGAGGCCTAGCTTCACGCAGCCGCCAATCCAGCGCGGCAACCGGATTGGCGGCCAGACCGGCCGCCCTGCTAGAAGAATTAGTCGGGGCGACACGATTCGAACGTGCGACCTACTGCTCCCAAAGCAGTCGCGCTACCAGGCTGCGCCACGCCCCGATGCGGCCAGCCAACGGTCTGTTGGCGGCTGCCTTGCTGAATCGGACAGTCTACTGCCCGCGCCGGTTCGCAGCAATCGACGCTCGCCCGGCGCCGCGTTATGGGCGGCTCACCCGACGCCGCGGCTGCCGCCCGCTTCGGCCGTGAGCAGCTGGCGGAGGCGGTCGAACTCGTCGGCGTTCTTGAAGTGCAGCGTGATCTTGCCCTTGCCCTTGGCGTTCTGCTGCAGGGCCACTTTCGTGCCGACGGCCGTCTGCAGCTCTTGCTCCAGGGCCGCCAGCTGCTGGCTGCGGCTGCTGGGCGCCGGAGGGCCGTCGGCGGTGCGGCTCACGCCGTCCTCGCCGACGATCCGCAGCAGGTCGTCGTCCAGGGCGTGGACGCGGTTCTGCACCTCTTGCTCGGTGGCCCGCACCGATAGACGCTCCCGCTTGATCTGCTGGGCCAGGGCCACCTGATCCGCCTCTTCGCCCAGCGGCAGCAGCGCCCGGGCGTGCCCTTGCGTCAGGTCGCCCGCGTTGAGCATCGCCTTGACTTCGTCGGGCAGCTCCAGCAGGCGGATCAGGTTGGCGATGGTCGAGCGGTCGATGTGGATCCGGCGGGCGAGGTCCTCCTGCGTGCAGTCGTACTCCTGCAGGTACCGCTGGAAGCTGGCCGCCTTCTCCAGGGCGTTGAGGTCCTTGCGCTGCACGTTCTCGACGATGGCCAGCTCGGCCATCTGCTGGTCGGTCACCGCCCGCAGCTGCACCGGCACACGCTCCCACGCGGCGGCCTGGGCGGCTCGCAGGCGGCGCTCGCCGGCGATCAGCTCGTACCCCTCGCCCGTCTGCCGGACCACCAGCGGCTGCAGCACGCCGTGCTCGCGGATGCTGTCCGCCAGGTCGGCGATCTCGCCCTCGTCGAAGTGCTTGCGGGGCTGATGCGGGTTGGGGCGGATGACGCCCAGGTCCAGCCACAGCTGCCCGTCGCCGTCGCGGCTCATCACGGCCGGGTCCGCGACGGCGGGCGTGGGCCCACCGGGCTGGCCCGCGGCCGGCGTCGCGGCGGCCGGCGGTGGCGTGGCCCCGGTGGGCTCTTCCAGCGAACGCCCCAGCAGTGCTTCTAGTCCCCGTCCCAGCCGGCGTTGATTAGACACGTCCCAAGACCTCCTGACACACTTCGATGTAAGCCCTCGCCCCGCGGCTGCGGGGCGCGTAGTCCATTACCGGCTGGCCGTAGCTGGGCGCCTCGGCCAGGGCCACGTCCCGCGGCACGACGGTCTGGAAGACCACCCCGCCGAAGAACTCCCGCACCTCGCGCTCCACCTCGCCGGTGAGCTCCAGCATGGGGTCGTGCTTGGTGAGCAGGATCCCGCCAAACTGTAATCGGCTGTTGGAGCGCTGCATCACACGTTTGATCAGGCCAATCATCTGGGTCAGCCCCTCCATCGCAAAGTACTCGCACTCCAGCGGCATCAGCACTTCGTCGGCTGTGGCCAGGGCGGTCTGGGTCAACGCCCCCAGCGACGGCGGGCAGTCCACCAGCACCAGGTCGTAGGCCGGCAGGCTCGCCGACAGGTGGTCCGCCACCAGGCGGCTCTGGCTGTCGTCGGACTTGGCCAGCGCGTCGACGTCGTGGAAGCTGCGGCTGCCGGGCAAGAGCAGCAGGCCGGGCACGCCGGTCGGCACGACGGCCTCGCTCAGCGGCGTCCGCTCGACCAGCGGGTGGCGCGCGGTGGGCTCGCCGCCGACGGCCCCCGTGGCGTTGCACTGCGGGTCGAGGTCCACCAGCAGGGTCTTCATCCCCGCCCACGCGCAGCAGGCCGCCAGATTCACGGCGGTGGTGGTCTTGCCGACGCCCCCTTTTTGATTAGCGATGCCGATGACGCGTCCCATCGCCGGTCGCCTCAGGTGCGGGTGAAAGGTGGAAGGTGGAAGGTGATTGGTGATTGGTGATTGGTGATTGGTGATTAGGTGCGCCTGCTCGGCAGGGGGCTGACACGGGGGGGCTGAATGCTGGCGGCGGAGTGTAGGCGGCGCTGGCTGGGGACGCTGCGCCAGTTCGCCCTGTGGGCGGCGTGGGCGTACGATAGCGCGGACTTGGCAGACCGATTCGTGCTCGATTTCGCCTTATCCCCGCGTGGCCCAACCTTGAGTAGCCCCATCGAAGCGCCGCCGGAGGAGCCAAAACAACGGCGCCGCGTGCGGCGGTCGATCGGGCATGCCGACGCCAGGAACAACCTACGCCCGCTCCGCCGAGCCACGGCCCGCCGCGTGCTGCTGAATTGGCGCCGCCCGCAGCCGATGTTCGAGCACCCCTGGGCGGTTATCGCTGTTGGCGCCGGCCTGGTGAGCCCGGTGATCGCTGTGCCCTTTCTGCTGTTTCTTTTGGGCATCGAGTTGGTCGTGTACAGCCCGACGCAATCGGACTTCTTGTTGTCCGCCGCAGCGGCGGTTCCTGTTGTTGGGGCGATGAGCTTCTTCGGGTTTCTCGCTATTTTTGTCGCCGCCGGGGCGACGCTTCCCTTCATCGCGCTCTGCGGCGGCATGCTGGGCGTGCGTGTCCGTTTTGGGCCGATGGCCTGCTTCTGTGGCGGGGTGGTGCTGTCGCTGGTGTGCGTCACGCTGCTGATTGCGTCTGCCGGGCTCGCAACCCCCACCGCGGCGCTTGCGCTCATCGCGGTAGCCACGCCGATCGGCCAGCTGGTGTGCGGCATGTACGTAGCGAAGGTAGAAGCCGGCCCGTCGGGCATGGCCGCCACTCTGCCGCGGGAACGGGGCCGGGCCCGCCGCCGCGGCGCCCGCTTCAGCGTCCGCCAGCTGCTGGTGGTGATGACCATCGCCGGCGCCGCGTTGGCGACCCTCAAGGCGACGGGCCTGACCACCGGCGCGG
>JBCCQL010000056.1:0-11753 GCA_039024355.1 Planctomycetota bacterium | reverse complement strand
GCCTGGCGGCGTGGGCTGTCGCGATTGGCAACTGGGTGTCCGCCACAGTCATCGCTTCTCGACGGTGATCGCTTGGTACGTGTGGGCGCCGCCGCCGACGGTGTAGGGCATTAGCAGGCCGCAGACGCTGTTCTCTAGCAGCTTGGCGGGGAAGGCCCGCGTCATGGCCCGGGCCGCCAGGGGCAGGCCGAAGAACCGTGACGCCAGCCCGTGTAGCCGGGCCAAGTTCTGCCGCGTCCGGCCGGAGAGGTCCCGTGCCTCGACCAGTTGCAGGCCCACGCCGGCGGCCGTGGCGATCCAGTCGTCCACCACGGCGAAGGCGTCGACGGCCGTGGCCTTCTCCACCAGCCGGGCGGCCCGCTGGGTGGGGGCGTCGTAGCGGTCGAGCGGCGCCCGGCGGAAGCAGTCGACCACCACCAGCCGCCCGCCCGGCCGCAGCACCCGGCACGCCTCGCGGAGGGCGCGGCCCAGGCTCGGCGTCTGGCACAGCGTCTCGACGGCGAGCGCGGCGTCGTACGAGGCGTCGGCGTCGGGCAGCGACTCGTAGTTGCCCCGCCGGAACTCGGCGTTGGCGAGCCCCGCCGCGTGCTGCCGGGCGTAGCGGATGTGCGGCTCGGTGAGGTCGAGCCCGACGAACCGCCGCCTGGGCTGGCACGCCGCCAGCCAGCGTGTGTTGTAGCCCATGCCGCAGCCCAGCTCGATCGCCCGCCGGGCGCCGATCGCGTCCAGGTGCTCGGTGAAGATCTCCGCCTGCCTGGGGTAGCCGCTGGCGTCGCGGTGGCCGTCGCAGTCCAGGGCGATGTGCAACGCCCCCTCGCGCGAGTGGAACAGCCGGTACCCGCGGTCGCTCTGGCGGTAGTAGTCCGCCACCTGATCGATGCCGACAGATCGATCGAGCATTTCGGCGGTGTCGAAACGCTGGTCGATCATCGCCAACGCGTCGGCCAGCGGGCGTGTCGGGATCGCGGCGATCGCCGCCAAGTCGCTCGCGGGCGCAGCGGGTGCGGCGGGTGAAGCGGCGTCTTCGGCGGCGGGCGGGTCAGGCATCGCGCACAGCCTGGGCGGGCAGGTCGGCGACGGGCGGGGCTGTTACGGGCTGGGCGGCTGCGGGCTCTTCGATCCGTTGGCCGCAGAACAGGGCGATGGCCACCAGCGCGGCGGTCTGCAGCGGCAGCAGCACCAGCACCGGCACGCCCAGGGCCAGCGGCGCCGTACCCAGCAGCACGCAGACGCCGGCCACGGTCAGAGCGTAGGGCATCTGCGTCACGACGTGGGCCACGTGGTCGCAGCCGCTGGCCTGCGAGGAGAGCACCGTGGTGTCGGAGATGGGCGAGCAGTGGTCGCCAAAGATGGCGCCCGACAGCACGGCGCCGAACGTCGCCAGCAGCATGGGCTCGCTGAACATCTCGCCTGCGGCCGGCCCCAGCGAGGCGAACGCCACCGGCGCGATCACCGGGAACAAGATGCCCATTGTGCCGAAGCTAGTGCCCGTGCTGAACGCCACGACCGCCGCCATCAGGAAGACCACCGTCGGCAGCGACAGGGCGATGGCGGTCGACGCGGCCTGGTTCTCCTCGGCCGTGGGCAGGAGCGATTGCAGGAAGGCGCCGGTGTACAGCCGCTCGGCCCGGTTGGGGAACGGGTCGTCGGTCTGCCCGCTCGGCGGCTCGCCCGGCTGGGTCATGCCGGCAAGCGTGGTGGCCAGCAGCAGGATCATCATGCCGGGCACGATCGCCCGCACGCCGCCGTACGCGGCGTCGGCCGCGTTGGCGGGCGAGATCAGCCGCCGGCCGACCGCCATGCCCCACGCCGTGGCCAGCCCGATGCCCGCGCCGTAGAACAGGGCCAGCGGCGTGTCGGCCTGGCCGAAGACCACCTGCGCCCGGCCCCAAAAGCCGAGGCCGGCGAGCATCTCGGGCGTCGCCCCCACGCGGCCGGTCTGCACCAGCAGGGCCAGCACCACGGCCAGCGTGACCGCCAGCGGCACGACCGCGTTTGCCCAGTGCGACGGCCGGATGGGCGACTGCTGCGGGTCCTGGTCGGCGCCGGCCGGGTCGCTTGCCCCGCCCCGCTCCGACGCCTCCTGCTCGGCCCGCCGCATGGGGCCGAAGTCACGCCCCACCAGCGCGACGATCGGCACGAACAGCAACGCCTGGATGATGTAGAAGCGGTACGGGATGCACCCCAGGAAGACGTCCAGCGGCGTGTAGCCCTCGACCAACGCGGGTTCGCACGCCTGGAGGCCGTCCTTGATGAAGTCGATCTCCACGGCCACCCAGGTCGATAGGAGCGCCAGCCCCGCGACGGGCGCCGCGGTCGAGTCGACCAGGTACGCCAGCTTCTCGCGCGAGATCCTCAGCCGGTCGCAGGTGGAGCGCATCGTGGCGCCCACCAGCAGGGTGTTGGTGTAGTCGTCGAAGAAGACGATCAGCCCGGCCAGCCACGTGGCCATCTGGCCGCTGCGTCGGGTGCGGGCCAGCGGCGTGATCAGGCGGACCAGGCCGTGCATGCCGCCGCTGCGGTTGACCACGCCGATCATGGCGCCGATGAGCACCAAGAAGCCGAACAGCCGGAGCTGCCACGGGTCGGCCAGCGTCGCCCACAGGTGGGTCTCGAGCGTCTCGATCAACGCGGCGTAGGGGTTGCCGCCGGTCAGGATGAGCGCCCCGACAAACAGGCCGATCAGCAGCGACAAGACCGCCCGCTTGGTGACGATCGCCAGCAGGACGGTCGCCGCCGGCGGGGCCAGGCTCAGCCAGCCGTAGGGGTGGTCGTCGGGCATGCGGGGCGGGGGCTCGGCGGGCGGGTCGGTCCGCGGGTCACGGCGTCGCGGCGGCGGGCGGGGCGTCGGCCGCGTCGTCTTGCGGGGCGTCGGCATCGGACGCCGCGTCTGGGCTCGACTGCTCAGCGGTACCTTCGGCGGGCTCTTCGTTGACGCTTGTCGAAGGGATGGCGATACCGGAAGGCGACTCGGCAAGGATCGCGTCCTGGATCGACTCGAGCGCGGCGTTGATGTCTTGGGTGACGGCATCAACATCGATGCCCGTGAAGTCGCCGCTGCCCGAGCAGACCGGGTCGTGCAACACTCTGAGACCTTCAACGATTTTCCGGCTCGCGTCGCTGATCGTGGCGGAGCCGGCGGCAGAGAGCTGGGCCACGCCCGTCGCCTTTTCTAGGGCGGTCAGCATCGAGGGCATGTCGTGCATCAGCCCGTCGGCCTGCTTTAATTCACCCGCGTCTATCGCCGCGAGCATCTCGGCGGTCTTGGTTTGCAGCTCGGTGTTGAGCGTCAGCAGCGGGTCGAAGTCGGGCGCCGGCGTGCAGCCTAGGCAGAGCAGCGTAGCCACACAGGCGAGGGCGACGTGTTTGGCGTTTTTCATCGGGCTGTGGGTTGGTTCTGGTCGGCTTGAACGGGTGGGGCCTGCACCGCGTTTGGCTCGCCCGGTTGCTGCCGGCGGCCGACGCCGCGGTTGACGAACTGAGCGGTGAAGGACCGTGCGGGGTCGATCTCGCCCGGCTTGTAAATGCCGGCCGTCACCATCTTAGCGAAGAACGACTCAACCCGCTCGGCGTCCATGGCGCCGACGCCCCGCGTAAGGGCGTCGCCCGAATCGACCAGGCCCCGCTCCCGCATCGCCTCCAGCGAGTAGGCGATCTGCCCGTCGGTCATCGTCGGGTTGTCCCGTTTGATGCGCTGGTTGGCGGCCCGCGTGGCCTGGGCGCCGCCGTCTAGGTAGTTCCGCCAACCGGTGAGCGAAGCGTCGACAAACCGCTGCACCAAGCCGGGCTTCTCGCGGATCATCGCGTCGGTGGTCTCGATCAGCGTCGAGTAGCTGTTCCACCCGTGGTCGGCCAGCAGGAAGACGCGCGGCGCCCGGCCCAGGGCCTCGGCCACGCGGCGGGGCTCGGCGGTGGCGTAGCCCTGCTGGATCCACGTTTTGTTGGCGAGGAACGGCCCCAGGCTGTGGTTGTACGGCCGGAGGTTGCGCCGCTCGAAGCCGTGGGCCGCCTGCATCCACAGAAAGAAGCTGTAGCGGCCAGAGTTGGCCATCAGCAGCGGCGCCCGCCGCAGGTCGTCCCACCGGTTGTAGCCCTGCCCGGGGTGGGCGATCAGGCACTGCGGGTCTTTCTGGAAGATGGCGGCGACGGCCCGCGTGGGCACCTCCTGCTTCACCGCGTTGAACGGCTGCAGCAGGTTGGTGCCGATCAAGAAGTCGACCCGGCCGGCGGCCAGCAGCGGGCGGTTGCGGACCTTTGGGCCGCCGGGCTTGATGGTCACCTCCAAGCCGGCGTCGCGGTACGTGCCGTCCACCGCCGCCTGATAGAAGCCGCCAAGCTCTGGCTGCGCCTTCCAGTTCAGGGCCAGCGTCACGCGGTCCGCAGCGCCGGCGGGAGCAACCGATAGGCAGACGACCGCTGCAAAGAGTGCTGCCCGCGCGAAGCGGGTGGCGGCGGCAGCGTGCGGGGTTTTGTTCGGCATGACGGGCATCCTAGCGGTATCGGCGGCGGCGAAACACTACCAGCCTTGTGGTCAGCAACCCGTTAAACGTCGCTGCTGTCGTGCCAGCCGGCCAGCAGCCAGCCGCTGGTCAGGTGCGTCGCGAAGTAGATCAGCACGCCGGTCGCCGAGATGACGCCCAGCGCGGCGAACGTCAGGCCGACGTCCATCGTCTCTTGGCCCTCGAACACCAGCGACGCCAGGCCCGTGGAGTCTGTGCCGGTGCCGGTGACGAACTCCGCCACCACGGCGCCCACCAGGGCCAGGTTGACCGACACCCGCAGCCCCGCCAAGAAGTACGGCAGGGCCGAAGGCGCCAGCAGCAGCCGCACCCGCTGCCACGGCCCGGCGCCGTACAGGCGGAACAGGTCGCGTAGGCCGGCGTCGGCGCTGCGGAGGCCCACCACCGTGCCGGACAGGATCGGGTAGAACGCCACGATCCACGCACAGACCAGCCGCACCCACCACGGGTTGTCGAGCCAGATCACCAGCAGCGGCGCGATGGCGATCAGCGGCGTCACCTGCAGCACCACCGCGTACGGGAACAGGCTGAGCTCTACCACACGCGACGTGACGAACACCACCGCCAGGGCGACGCCCAGCAGCACGGCCGCCGCCAACGCCACGGCCATCGTGCCGAACGTCACCAGCCAGGCCGACGCCAGCCGGCCGGCGTTCTGTTGGATCTTTTCGCCGATGGCCGACGGCGCGGGCAGCAGGTAGGGCGGCGTCTGGAAGTACCAGACGGCCGCCTCCCAAGCGGCCAGCACCGCCAAGCCTACCAGCAGCGGCGCGGCCACCGGCACGGTGCGGCGTAGGGCCGACCGGCGGCGATCGGGCGGCGCCGGCTGCTCGCCGGCAGTTCCTCGCGTGTCAGCCATCGTCACCCCCCGCGGGCGCCATGGCACGCTCGAGGGCGGCAGACACCCGGCTGCACAGCTCCGCATACTCGGGCGTGGTCCGTGTGGCGCCCGTGCGGGGGAAGGGCAGCGGCACAGCGATCTCTTCGATGATGCGGCCCGGCCGGGCCGACATCACCAGCACCCGCGTCGACAGGAAAACCGACTCGAACACGCTGTGCGTCACAAACAGCGCGGCCCAGGCCTGCTCCGCCCACAGGCTCAGCAGGTCGTCGTTCAGGCGGAAGCGGGTGATCTCGTCGAGCGCGGCAAAAGGCTCGTCGAGCATCAGCAGCGCAGGCCGGGTGACCGTCGCGCGGGCGACCGACACCCGCATCTTCATGCCGCCCGAAAGCTGCCGGGGGTAGGCAGCCGCGAAGTCCGCTAGCCCGACACGCCCCAAGGCCGCATCCACCGACGCCCGGGCCTGCCGCCGCCCGACGCCGCGGAGCCGCAGCGGCAGGTAGACGTTCTCCCAGACGCGGGCCCACGGCAGCAGCGTCGGCTCTTGGAAGACGCAGCCCAGCGGCTGGTCGTCGGCCGTGTGGCGGTAGGCGCGGTCGACGGCGCCGCTGGTCGGTTCGGCCAGGCCGGCGATGAGACGCAGCACCGTGCTCTTGCCGCAGCCCGAGGGGCCCAGCAGGCTGACAAACTCCCGCGGGGCGACGGCGAGCGACGCGTCCCGCACCGCCACGACGCCGCCCGGGTAGGCCTTTGTCACACCACGCAGGGCGGCGAGGGGCTCGGCCCGGGGGCGCCCGGCGGTGGCGTTGGGCGGCGGCGGCAGGGGCGGGGCAGGGCGGTTCACAACCGGCGGGTGGGGCAAGGTCTGCGCGTGGGACCGGGCGGCGGCGTCACGTCTTCTGCTGCGGCCGCTTCCCCTTGATGCCCTTCTTGGCCTTCTGGCCGCCAAACTTGAAGATCGGCGACGGCGTGTGGGCAGCGTCCATCGCCCGCGAGACACGCTGGACAACCTCCGGGTGCTCGGCCGCGACGTCGGTCGTCTCGCCGAGGTCGGCCTGCAGGTCGTACAGTTCGATCGGCCCGTTGCGGTCCCGGCCCACCTGCAGGCGGACGCCCTTCCAGCGGCTGTCTCCGCCGCCGAGCCGCACCGCCTGCTTGCCGCCCCGCTCGTAGAACTCCCAGTACAGCAGCCCGTGCTGCCGCTGGGCGGCGGCGTCGCCGCGTAGCGTGGCGGCGTAGGAGATGCCGTCCGTTTCCTCCGCGGTCAGCGGCGGCAGGCCCGCGAGCTCGCACGCCGTGGGGGCGAAGTCCCAGAACGCCGAGAGGTGGTCGCTCTGGCCGCCGGGCGTGACCGTGCCCGGCCACCACGCGATCAGCGGCGTGCGGATGCCGCCCTCGTACAAGTCGCGCTTGCCGCCGCGCAGTGGGCCGCTGGACTGAAAGTACTCGCTCCGCCAGTGGCCTTCGGACATCGCGCCGTTGTCGCTGGCGAACAGCACCAGCGTGTCTTCCGCTAGGCCGAGGCTCTGCAGCCGGTCGAGCACCTGGCCCACCGTGTCGTCCAGGTACGCCATCATCGCGGCGTAGGTCGCCTTCGGGTTGGGCTCGTAGCGGTAGTTGCCGCTCTTCTTGACGCGGGGCTCGTCGTACCGGCCCAAGAACTTCTGCCGCCACGCGTCCGGCACCTGGAGGTCCGCGTGGGATTGCTGCACCGCCAGGTGCAAAAAGAACGGCCGGTCGGCGCCGGCCCGCTCGTCTAGGTACCGCAGCGTGTCGGCCAAGAACAGGTCGCCGGAGTAGTCTTCGCCCTCTTTGCCCCGGTTGTTGGGGTAGGCCACCTTCGCGCCATTACGCCATAGGTGCTTGGGGTAGTAGCGGTGGGCGGCGGCATGGTCCAGGAAGCCGAAGAAGTGGTCAAAGCCCTTCCGCCCCGGCAGCCCGCCGTCTTGGCTCCGGCACGCCAGGCCGCTCTTGCCGATCATCGCGGTGTCGTAGCCGGCGGCCTTTAGGCGTGTGGCGATGGTGACGTCCCGCGGGTCTTCGCGGAAACGCACCGGCCCGTTGCCCCGCTGGTGCACCCGGCCGGTGTGCTGGCCCGTCAGCAGGCACGCCCGCGACGGGGCGCACACCGTGCTGCCGCTGTAGTGCTGCGAGAAGCGGAGCCCTTGGGCCGCCATCCGGTCGATCCGCGGCGTCTGGAAATTCTGCTGCCCGTAGCAGCTGAGGTCGCCGTAGCCGACGTCGTCCGACAGGATGAAGACAATGTTCGGCTGCTCGGCCGCCCGTGTTGGAGCAGCCGCCAGGCCGACGGACGCGGCGAGCAGCAGAGCGGCGAAGGAAACGGCTTGCAGCGTCGGCACGGGGAGCATGGCGGGATTCTTCCGCTGAGGGTGGGCAGGCGGCAATCGGTGGGGGCGATCTTCCGCACCAGCTTAATCGCCGGCGCTACCCGGTCGCCAGGACGCGGCGGCAGAGCGGCTGCGCGGGGGGCCAAACTACGCAGGGCAGGGCGCCGGGACAGGGCGCCGGTTCGCGGGGCCGAGACAGACCAAAAAACCGCACGCGGGAATCGCAGCCCACGACGACCGATCGAACAAACCATCGATCTGTGCTACACGTTTTGCACGGCACGGGTCTGATCGGTGGGTGCTGCGCCGCTGGGTGCTGCGCCGCTGCGCGCTTGGCTGGTGCGGTACTGCCCCGGCGTGAGCTGGTTGTGGCGTTTGAACGCCGTGATGAACTGGGCCGCCGAGTTGTAGCCGGTGGTTTTGGCGATCGCCGCCACACGCTCGGTCGTCTCCGACAGCAGCAGCCTGGCCCGCGCCATGCGGAGCCGCTCAATCTCTGCCGCCGGCGACCGCCCGAAGGTCCGCCGGAACCGCCGCTCGAGCGTCGACCGGCTGATGCCGACGTCCTTGGCCACCTGCTCGACGCCCACGCCCCGGCACGCGGCGTCGCGGATGATCCGCATGGCCGAGGCCACCGCCCGGTCGTCCACGGCCGTCGGCTCGGTCGACCGCCGGGCGTGTACCTGCAGCGGCGGCACCAGCACGGTCTGGCCGGGCGGCTCTCCGCCTTCGATCATGCGGTCCAGCAGCTCGGCGCCCAGGTAGCCCAGGCGGTGCGTGTCCGGCTGGATGCTGCTGAGCGGCGGGTTGGAGAGCTCGCACAGCACGGCGTCGTTGTCGACGCCCACCACAGCCACTTGCTCCGGCACAGCCAGCCCGAGCACCGCGCACGCGTCCACAATCTGACGGCCACGCTCGTCGTTGCATGCCCACACGGCGACGGGCCCGGGCAGCGTCTGCAGCCAGCGGCCGATGCGTTCGCCCTCTTGCTCGCTGAGGTCGGGCGCCTCGCCGCGGCGGGGGTTGAGCGGCCCCTCGTCCGCGGCCCCGCCGGCGTGGGCGGCCGCGCGGTAGCAGGCGACGCTGATGCCGTGCGTCCCCAGGTAGCGGACGAACTCCCGCTCGCGGGCATCGGAGAAGTCGACGCCGGGGAAGCCGCAGTAGGCGAACCCGCCTTGGGTCGAGTCCAGCAGGTGATCGGCGGCCAGCCGCGCCGCGGCGGCGTGGTCGGTGTCTAGCATCGCCCCTCCGGCGGGCCTCAGGGCGCCACGCAGGTCGACCGTCGGCACGCCGAGGCCGGCCACCAGGTCGGCCACCTCGCCGTTCTCGATGCGGGCAATGACGCCGTCGCCCCGCCACTCACGCAGCGCGCGGGGCACGCCTTCCGTCTGGCCGCGCTCGTAGTGCGTCACCACCCACGAGCCGTGCGTCCGCAGGTAGTCGGCCACGCCCAGCAGGCAGCCACGCCCGTACTCGCGGGAGGACTCGATGAGCAGGGCGACACGCTTACGCCGGCTGTCCACGGGCGGGCTCCTTGGCTGCCGGCCGGCTGCGAATCATTGCCCATCAGGGACGTGCAGACGCACGCGGCGGCTACGACCTTCTTCCGAAGCGTAATCTGCCCTGGCGGCCAAGGCTATTGGCTGTTGGCTGTTGGCTGTTGGCCGTTGGCGGTTGGCTGTCGGCTGCGGGTCGTTGGGCAGAGCTTGTCGCGGCGAGGCTTCCCGTCGCCGGGGCGATCCATCAAACTTACGCAGCACAGGCACGCGGACCTCGAAAAGCTTATCCGTCCAACGCGTGTATGGACCGCGACAACGAAACCTGGCTGGCCGACCTCCGCGGGGGCGCCGATCGGCAGCAGGCGGCCCTGGCCGACCTGCGGGCGGTCATGGTGCGTGGGCTCCGCGCCGCGCTGCGCGGCCGGACCGACGCCGACGCCTTTTTTGAAGACATGGCCCAAGAGGCGGTGCTGAAGGTGCTCGGCAAGCTCGACACCTTCCGCGGCGAGAGCCGCTTCACCAGCTGGGCGCTGACCATCGGCGTGCGGACCGCCATCACCGAGCTGCGGCGTAAGCGCTGGAGCGAGGTGTCGCTGGACGACATGGCGTCGGGCGACGACATCGCCCGGCCGATGGACCCGGCCGACGCCGCCGCCGGGCCCGCCGAGCGGACCCAGCAGCGGGCGATCCTCTCGGCCCTCGACAAGGCGATCCGCGAGAACCTGACCGACCGGCAGCGGCAGACGCTGCTGGCCGAGCTGGGCGGCATGCCCCAGGAGGAGATCGCCCGGCGTAGCGGCACGGGCCGCAACGCGATCTACAAGATGATGCACGACGCCCGCAAGCGGCTGAAGACGTCGCTCAAATCGGGCGGCTACACCTCGGTGGACGTCCGCCTGGCGTTCGACTTCTGATCGCCGGCCAACCCGAAGCCCTGTATACCCGCCAAGCGTCGCCCGGCATGCCCCGCCTCAACGCCAAACAGATCCGCGTGCTGCTGGAGGTCCTTGAGCGGACCGAAGACCACGAGCTGACCTGCGACGAGTGCCTGCCCAGACTCGCCGAGCTGGTGGAGGCCGAGCTGGCGGGCGTGCAGCCGGACGGGCACCTGGACGGGGTCATGCGGCTGGTCGAGGCACACCTGGCGATCTGCCCCGAATGTGTCGAAGAGCTCGACGCCATCCGGGCCGCCATCCATGCCCTGGCCGAGGGCGGCTAACGGCGGCGGGCTTTGACGCGGTGGTATCGGCGGGTTCTCTGTTTGCCCGCGAATGCCGCGAATACGCGCGGATGACGCAAAAGCAGTGTGTGGCTCTGCGTGCCACGCCGGGAAGCGTGGCGAAGCAAAAATTCGCGCGGATTCGCGTCATTCGCGGGCCTTTTTTTCTCGCCCTCACGCTGTAGCCATCGCCCACGCCACAGCTCCGCGTTGCTGATGGCGCCGGTCAATCGGGTTGTTCTGACCCACCGCGGGCCGCCGGCGGGCACGTTCTGTGAGGTGGCACACATTCGCGTGTTTCTGTGTTCTTTTCTTCGTTCGGGGCGTAAGAAGGCCGCTTGCCGCGGCGTCAGAGGGGCAGGCCGGGGGCGAGCCAAGCCCGCCCACGGCGCCGCCCGCTTAACCAACCGCCTGCCGCTACCCCAGGAACTACGATGAAACGCTCCGCCACGCTCTCTGCCTCCTGCCTCGCCGCCGCCACGCTGCTGCTGGCGCCCGCCCGCCACGCGGTGGCCGCCGACGTGCTGGTGGGCAAGACGGCGCCCGCCTCGCAGCGGGTGGGCTACGACCGCATCAACCACACGCCGTGGGACGAGCTGCTACGCCAGTACGTGGACGATCAGGGCAGGGTGGACTACCGCGGCCTCAAGGCGTCGGCCGAGTCGGTCGCGAAGCTCGACGCCTACCTGGCCCACCTCTCTTCGGTCGACCCGACGCGGCCGGCCCGGCGGGAGTCGGAGCTCGCCTACTGGATCAACGCCTACAACGCGGTGACCGTCAAAGGCATCCTCCGCGAGTACCCCACCACCAGCATCCGCAACCACACGGCCAAGGTCTGGGGCTACAACATCTGGAAGAACCTGAAGCTCCGCTACGCCGACGCGGCGATCAACCTGAACGACATCGAGCACGAGGTGCTCCGCAAGCGGGGCGAGCCACGCATCCACTTCGCCATCGTGTGTGCGTCGATCGGCTGCCCGCGGCTGCTGAACCAGGCCTACGTGCCGGCCCGGCTGGACGAGCAGCTGACGGCCAACGCCCAGAACTTCTTCGCCCAGCCGCAGAACTTCCAGATCGACCGGGCCGGTAACACAGTGCGGCTGAGCTCGATCATGAGCTGGTTCGCCACGGACTTCGGCAAGGACAAGCGGGCGCAGCTGGACGCCATCCGCCCCTACCTGCCAAGCGACGACGCCCGGGAGTTTGTGGCGGGGAGCGGCGTGAGCGTCGCGTACCTGGACTACGACTGGGGCATCAACGAGCAGAAGTAGGGACCGCGCCGCCACGCCCGAAACAACCCCACACGCCCACCGCCCACCACACAAG
>JBCCQL010000055.1:0-11829 GCA_039024355.1 Planctomycetota bacterium | reverse complement strand
GCCCCCCCCCCCCCCCTCCCCGCCAACCCGCGAGCGGGGATCCCGCACCTCCAAAACAACACCCGCAAGCGCCGCTAAACCGGATTCCGCCCCGCCTGAGGCATTCCCGGCGTAGCGGCAACCGTAAGCCCCGCTTGCGGACGACTTTTCTCCACTCTTCTGGCCAGGCGTCGTAACTATGTCTTATGCCTTGCGGAACCTGTTGCCCGTGGCTGCCGTGTTGGCGGCCCTGGCGAACCCAGCAGACCACCTCGCCGCGCAGGAGGTCCTCTTCGAAGACGCGTTCGACGGCGCCGGCAACGTCGACACCACGCAGTGGCGGCTGCCCTTCGACACCGAAGGCACGTTTGTCGGCCGCACGCAGTTCCGCGGTGACCCGGCGGTCGACTTCCCGCAGCAGGTCGGCGGCTCGGCCATCCTGACGCTCGACACGCTGTCGGGCTTCGACCCGGGCAATGCGCTTGAGGGCCACGACCTCATCACTAGGCGGAACTTCGCACGCGGCGGCGGGCTGATCATCGAGGCAAGGATGCGCCTCGACCCGACGTCGCTGCCCGCGGGCGTCGGAGGCGTCGTCAACGGTTTCTTCTTGTTCGACGTCACGCGCGACAGCCCACCGGGCGGCAACAACCTGGTGCGCGACGAGATCGACTGGGAGCTGCTGAGCAACGAAGTGGTCTCGGGCGGCCAGCGGCCCGCCACCAACTTCTGGAACGAGGGCCCCTTTGTTGGCCCGGGCTCCGGGGGCGACCTGCAGTTCCACTCGCAGGGCGTCGACCTGACGCAGTTCAACGACTACCGCGTGGAGTGGACGCCCAGCTCCATCCAGTGGTTTGTCAACGGCAGCCTGGTCCGCTCGCAATTCACAGACATCCCCGACGACCCGATGGAGCTGCACTTCAACCTCTGGGCCGCCGACGCCGGCTTTACCTCTGCGTTCGATAACAACCTGCAGCCGAGCTCAACCACCAACCAAGAGATACGGGCAGAGGTCGACCACGTCCGGGTCACACGCTTCAACACGCTCACCAGCGACAACCTGCTGGTGAATGGCGACTTCGAGGGGGCGGACCCCGTGGCGATTGGCACCCGGTCGGCTACCGCCACGGGTGAGTGGCTGAGCTTCGGCAACACGTTTATCGAGGACGGCTCGAACAACGGCGTGCTCGACCCGACCGGCGTCTTTATGCTCAAGGCGTTTGGCCCGTTCGGCGACCCGGGCGCCGCCTCGGGCGTGCTGCAGCGCGTCGAGGCCAACCCGGGCGAGGAGTTCGAGGGCCGCGTCTCTGTGCTCACGGCCGGCAACGACAGCATCCTGGGCACCGACAACTTCACGCTGGCCGTGCTCCGCTTCCTGAGGGACGACGGCTCGCTGATCCAGGAGGCCTTCGCCGACCCGGGCGAACTCGTGGACTCCAACGGTCAGAGCGTCGGCCCGCTGGACGGGCGGGACCCGAACGCCCAGGCGGATGTGTTTGTGGAGGGGGTGGTGTCGGCGCTCGCCCCCGCGGAGACCGCCCTCGTCGAGTTCGGGCTGTTCTTCATCCAGCTGGCGGGCCAGGGCGGCTCGGCCTTCTTCAACGACGCGTCGCTGGTACGCCTGACGCCCGAGACGCTGTCCGGCTTGGCGGGTGACTTCAACGACGACGGCATCGTCGACGGTGCCGACTACGCCCTGTGGCGGAACAACCTTAACGGGGACGCGTCCGTGCTGAACGGCAACGGCGACGGCAGCGACTTTGTCGACGCGGGCGACCTGGCGATCTGGCGGGCGCAGTTCAACCCCGCGCCGCCCGGCGCCATCGCCGCGGCCCCGGAACCCGCCGCGGGCCTGTTGGCGCTTGCGGCGCTCTGCGGGTTGGCGACGCGTCGGCGTGTCGGCTGATTCCATCTACCGCGGCGGCGGCCCACGCCGCCGCGCTCGCACCGGCTTTACGGAGGATCGGATGCTCGCTTCGAACCCGCGCCGCCGCTCGGCGTTCACGCTTGTGGAGCTGCTGGTGGTGATCGCCATCATCGGCGTGCTCATCGCGCTGCTGCTGCCCGCCGTGCAGGCCGCCCGCGAGGCCGCCCGCCGGATGAGCTGCTCGAGCAAGATGAAGAACCTGGCGCTCGGCGCCCACAACCACCACTCGTCGATGGGGCACTTCCCGGTCAGCAAGGGCTTCACCGCCGCCAACGACGGGCCGCAGGGGGGCGGATCGGCGGCCGGGTGGATCCTGCAGATGCTCCCGCAGATCGAGGAGCAGCCGCTCTACGATCGCTTCCAAGAGGGCGGCGCCTTCGAGGGCGTGTGGCGGATAGGCCGCGGCCGGAGCCCGGCGCCCGGCTTCGGGCTCGGGTCGAACGAGAACGGCATTGTCGTGCCGGAACTCATGGCCACGCAGCTCGAAATCCTGCAGTGCCCCAGCGACGACAACGTGCAGCAGCTATCGACCGAGCAGTACGGCTGGGCGATGGTGCCGGTGGCGTTGACCAGCTACAAGGGCGTGGCCGGCGACACCGTGGTGGGCGAGACCAACGGCACGACGTTCACCAACTCGGCCTCGCAGTTCCCCAGCGGGCAGTACACGCAGCCGGCCCCCGACTACACCACGCAGAACGACTGCCACCGCGACACCCGCTGCCGCGGCATCTTCTTCCGCCAGTCGTGGCGCCGGCCCGTGACGTTCGCCAAGATCAGCGACGGCACCAGCAAGACGTTCATGATGGGCGAGGACGTGCCCGCCTACAACTTCCACTCCACCGCCTTCTACTCCGACGGCGACTGGTGCAGCTGCAACACGCCGCTGAACAACCTGGTGGGCCTGCCGCCAGAAACCATCGGCCCCGAGTTCTGGTGGGAGCAGCGTGGCTTCCGCAGCCTGCACCCCGGCGGCGCCAACTTCGCGCTGGCCGACGGCTCGGTCCGCTTCATCGCCGAGTCCGTGGACAACGTGCTGTACCGCACCACCTGCACACGCAACGGCGGCGAGCTGGTCGCGGCCCAATTCTGAAGCCCTTCGCCGGGAGGCGTGCCATGAATCGATGCCGCCGCGTTCTGCCGCCCGCACTGCTGCTCGGCGTGTGCGGCGCCGTGTTGGCTGGCTGCTCGGAGATGACCGCGCAGGTTGGCGGCGCGGTGCTGCTGGACGGCAAGCGGATGTCGCTCTCCGATTCGCAGCGCGGCATGGTGGTGTTCCGGCCGATCGCCGGCGGGCCCACCTGCAACGGGCTGATCGAGGCCGACGGCGCCTACACCATCGCCACCGGCAGCGCGGCCGCACTGGCGCCGGGGGAGTACCTGGTGTCGGTCCGCGTGATGGAGCTTGTCGAGCCCGCGGCGGAAGGCGAAGCGCCCACCGGCCGCCCCATCACGCCGGCCGTGTATGGCGACCCGCTCACGTCGGGGCTCAGCTGCATCGTGAAGAGCGGCGCCAACCGGTACGACATCGAGCTGAAGTCGTCCGCTGGCCCAGCCGAAGTTGCAAGCCCGGCGTCCGATAGCGACATAGCACAACGAGCGGCAGGAGCGGCGGACGACCCCGACGGGCAGGGCGCCGAGCCGGCCGCGGCAGAGCAGCCACCCGCCGGCGGCGACTCGACCGACGCCCCCGACCAGCCGCCCGCACCAGACGAGAGCGCGGCAGCAAGCGAGCAGCAGGAGCAAGACGATGCTCAGCCATAAGCGGTGCGGCCCGGGGCGATCGATTCAGCGGACGGCCGGCGCCGCGACCAGCGTAGCCGTGCTGCTGCTGGTTGCCGGCTGCGGCAACGGCCTGGCGACCGTGACCGGCCAGGTGACGTTGAACGACACCCCGCTGGCCGGCGGCGGCGACGTGCGAGGCACCGTCTACTTCTTCCCCGAGGGCGGCACCGGGGCGCCGGCCGTTGGCCTGCTCGACGCCGAGGGGCGGTACCGGATCGCGACCGGCTCGCAGGACGGGGTCATGCCAGGCGCGTACATCGTCACCATTTCGGCGTCGAAACTGATCCCTGCCCGGGTCGAAGGCGAAGCGCCAAGCGGGCGGGCGATCACGCCACGCAAGTACGCCAACCCGTCAACGTCGGGCCTCCGCGTCCAGGTGGGCGAGGGCAGCCAAGAGTTCGACTTCGCCCTGCAGGGCCCGCCAGACAGGACCCGGCGGTAGCCGGCACAACCGCACGCCCGATGAGCACCCACCAGCCGACCATACAGGAACCGGCCGCAAGCGAGCACCGCGACGCCATCGCGTGCTTGGCAGCGCTTGTGGCGTGCGTGCTGTCGATCTCACACGCGGCCGACCTGCAAGCCCAGGACCTGCCCGCCCAAGACCTGCCCGGCTGGGACTTGGCGTGGAGCGACGACTTCAACGGGCTCGACCAGCGTGTCTGGCAAGTGGTCGACACCAACACGCCGACCAACAACTCGCTGCAAGACTACACACCCGAGCAAGTGACAACCGCCGGCGGGCGTTTGGTCATCACGGCAGAGGACAAGCCGTCGCGTGGCCTTCAGTTCCGCTCGGGGCAGGTCGCCTCGCGGGCGGAGCAACGCCTGGGCCGATGGGAAGTCTGCGCGAAGGTGCCCGCCACTCAAGGCATGTGGCCCGCCATCTGGCTGCTGCCCGACGTCGGCCGCTACCCGTGGCCCACCGGCGGGGAGATCGACATCCTAGAGAACCGCGGCAACCAGCCCACCATCACCAGCAGCGCCTTCCACTACGGCGCCAAGGAGCCGTTCCGGCACGACTTCGTCTACCGCGAGCAGCAGTCCGCCGCCGCCGGGGCGTTGACCAACTACCACGACGGGTTCCACGTCTACGCGGTAGAGTGGCGCGAAGCGAGCCTGCGGTTCTTCGTCGACGGGGTGCACCACTACACGGTGCACGACGCCGACGTCGGCGGCTTCCTCTCCAGAAGCACGGCGCCGATGCGGCTGATGATCAACAACGCCATCGGCGGGACCTTCCTGCCCAACCCCGACGCTTCGACCGTCTGGCCACAACGCATGGAGGTCGATTGGGTCCGCGTCTACACGCACAACCCCAAGACCCACCGCGCCACGTTTGAGAACGGCAGCTTCGAGCGGCGGGCCGGCCGCGCGCCGCTCGCCGGCTGGTCGACCTTCGGCGGCGTGGTTGCCGACAACCCGAACATCTCGGTCGCCGTGGATGCACGCCTGCGTGGGGCCTACGCGTTGAAGCTCTTCGGAGACTTTGCCCCACGGGCGAGCTTCTCCGGCGTGTCCCAGGGCGTCACGGTGCGGGCCGGCCAGCGGCTGCGGGCGACGCTCAGCGCCTTCCTCCCGCCCGGCGACAGCATCGCCGGGACCGACAACGCGGCCATCCTTAAGATCGAGTTCTACCGGTCATTCGGCGCCAAGTTCGGCAGCGACCAGATGCTGGGCAGCAAAGAGGCGGTGATCGCCGACGGCCAGGCCGCCGAAGACGCATGGCTGCCGGTCCGCCTGGACGCCACCGTGCCCGACAACGCGACGGAGGCCCGTCTCTCGATCGTCTTCAGCCAGCCCGGCCAGGCCGGCGGCGCGGTGTACATCGACAACGTCCGCTTTGATGTCGATGGCAACGCCGCAGCCCGCCGCGCGGTGACGGTGCAAACTGCTGCCGGGCGTACGACGCAACAACCTGCGTACGGCACGCCCCGAAGGCGGCCGGCAGGCCTGGCACAGCTGCGGGGGCAACGATGACCCGAGCACCACGGCGGGCACGATGGACCCGCAGGCTGGCGGCCTTGGCCTGCGTAGCCGGCGCCTGGTTTCTGCCAGCAGCAACAACGCTGCGTAGCTGCCACGCGCAGGCGACGGGTCCGATGGCCGCCGAGGCGGCGGGTCCGATGGCCGCCGAGGCGGCGGGAGCCGAAGCACCGGCGCCCAACGCCGAGCCAGCGCCGCCGCCCGCTACGCTGCGGTTCGACCTGGTAGCCGGCGACCGCGAGCACCGCATCGGCCGCCTGATCGAGCAGATGACGCTCAGCGAGAAGATCGGGCAGCTGGTGCAGCTCTACCCGCCCGAGGACGAGCTGACCGACGAGCTCGCCGCCCGCATCCGGGCGGGTGAGATCGGCTCGATCTTCTACCCCGGCAACGCGGCCGTCACCCGGCACGCGCAGCGCATCGCCATCGAGGAGTCCCGGCTCGGCGTGCCGCTGCTGGTAGCACGCGACGTGGTGCACGGCCTGCGGACCGTCTTCCCCATCCCGCTCGGCCAGGCCGCCACCTGGAACCCGGAGCTGGTAGAGCAGGCCGCCCGCGTGGCGGCCCTCGAGTCGCGGTCCGAAGGCATCAACTGGACGTTCGCCCCCATGGTGGACATCTGCCGCGACGCGCGGTGGGGCCGCATCGCCGAGACGCTGGGCGAGGACCCCCTGCTGGCCGGCGACCTGGCCGCCGCCATGGTGCGTGGCTTCCAGATGGAGTCCGGCGGGCGGGTCCGCGGCGTGGTCGCCTGCGCGAAGCACTTTGTGGGCTACGGCTTCAGCGAGGGCGGGCGGGATTACAACCGCGTGAGCGTCTCCGCCGCCGACCTGCACAATGTGATCCTGCCGCCCTTCAAGCGGTCGGTCGACGCGGGGTGCCGGACGCTTATGACGTCGTTCTCTGAACTGAATGGCGTCCCCGGCACAGCCCACACGCCGCTGCTGCGGGGCACGCTCAAGGGCGACTGGGGCTTCTCCGGCTTTGTGGTCAGCGACTGGGGGTCGATCGCCGAGATGGTCACCCACGGCTACTCCGCGAGCAACCGCCACGCGACGCACGACGCCATCATGGCCGGCGTCGATATGGACATGTGCAGCGCGTTGTATGCCAAGCACCTGCACGACGAGGTGAACGCGGGCCGGGTGCCGATGGACCGACTGGACGACGCGGTCCGCCGGGTGCTGCGGTGCAAAGCAGAAGCGGCGGGCGGCCACCAGGACGACACGCAGCACCGGCTGCTCGAGGCGGCAAGCCTGGAGGCCGCCCGCGAGGCCGCCCGGCAGAGCGTGGTGCTGCTGAAGAACGACGGGGTGCTGCCGCTGGATGCGGGCCGCTTGAAAACCGTGGCCGTGATCGGCCCCATGGCCGACGCACCCAAGGCGCAGCTCGGCTGCTGGAGCCTCGACGGCAAAGCCGAGGACAGCGTGACGCCCCTGGCCGCGCTGCGGGAGCAACTCGCCGGCCGCGCCGAGGTGGTCTACGCCCGCGGGGCCGCCAACACGTTTGCGGCCGATCGGTCCGGCATCGAGGCGGCCGTCGCCGCGGCAGAGCGGTCCGACGTCGCCCTGCTGTTCTTGGGAGAGGACGCCGTGCTGAGCGGCGAGGCGCGCAGCCGCTCTTCCATCCAACTGCCGGGTGTGCAGCCGGAACTGGTGCGGGCCGTAGCGGAAACCGGCAAGCCGGTGGTGCTGGTCTTGCTCACGGGCCGCCCGCTGGCCATCGCCGAGCAGGCCGACTTGTCCGACGCCGTGATGCTGGCCTGGCACCCCGGCACGATGGCGGGCCCCGCCCTTGCCGACCTGCTGCTGGGCGACGCGTGCCCCTCCGGCAAGCTGCCGGTGACCATCCCACGGAGCGTCGGCCAGACGCCGATCTACTACAACCACCCCAACACGGGCCGCCCCAGCCCGGCCGGCTACCGCCCGCTGGTCGGCACCTCGCTGGAAGACCTGCCGCCGGAGCACCAGTACCGGTCGCACTACCTGGACGAAGAATCGGGGCCGCTCTTCCCCTTCGGTTACGGGCTCTCCTACGCGTCGTTCGATTACTCGGGCCTCGAACTCGATCGCACAGAAGTCAGCCCGCCGGGCACGGTGCGTCTAGGCGTGACCGTAGCCAACTCGAGCGCCCGCGACGGAGTCGAGGTGGTGCAGCTCTACCTGCGCGACACAGCCGCCCGCCAGGTCAGGCCGGTGCGAGAACTCAAAGCCTACCGGCGCGTCCCCTTGGCGGCGGGGCAGTCCGCCCGCGTCGAGTTCGAGCTCACCGCGGAAGACCTGTCGTACGCCAACGCCCGAGGCGACCGGGTGCTCGAGCCCGGCGAGTTTCAGATGTGGATCGGGGGCGACTCCGCCGCACCCCTCACGGCGAGCTTCACCCTGCGAGAGCCGCCCCCTCGCCTCGCCCCCGCCGAGATCAGCCCACCGCCAACGGCAAGCACACCGCGTCAGAAAATACGCTGAGGCCCTGCGGCTGCTCATCTGCGGGCCGCCCTGCAGGCGGGGAGCTGGCGATGCTCGATCCAGAGAGGACCGAGCACCATCGTTGGCAGACGGCGGGACGGCTTCAGCCGGCGCGACTTAGAGTGCTGCCGGCGCCGCGTCTTTTGGCGACTCGCACGGTCGGCGCCAAACTGTAGGCCCGACGCTTATGCTTTCGCGCCCGCTCAAGCACACCCCGCAGGATTCGAACCTGCAACCTTCGGATTCGTAGTCCGATGCTCTATCCAGTTGAGCTAGGGGTGCAGTGTCTCGCGTGTGAACGCCGTACTTTGGTGGTCACTGACGCCGAATCTTAGCTTTTGCGTTGCCGGGAAGTCTAGCCGGCCTTGGTTTGCTGGGGCCAAGGCAGCCTTCGCAGGGCGGGTTGGCGTGGCGCCCGCGGATGGTGATCGCGACGCAGATTCACCAAGCAGGCTCCTCCGCTGTGGTACTGAGTGTAGCGGCGGCGGTCGCAAAAGTCAGGTGGGATCTACGCTCGGCGAAGACCGCCCGCAACAGGGCAAAGCGTGCGACCCGCCGTTCTCGCCGACAGGCCGCCACCAAACAGAGGCCGCGGTCTGCACCCTCTTCGGGTCCACGCGAGGACCCACGGCGCCCCCGCCGGCGCCTTCGGGTGGGGCCTGACGCGTCTCGTTCGGCTGCCGCATCCGATATGCTGATGGGCATGGCGGCAGGTGCAAGAAATGGGTTGATGGTTCGGCTTGCGGCGGGCGGGGCGCCTGCCGGCGAAGACGCGCCGGCGGTTGTCGACGCGCTCATCGCCGAGACGGTCCGCCTGGACGCCAGCGACCTGCACCTGCTGCCGGAGCAGGCCGGCCTGCGGGTGCAGTGGCGTGTGGATGGCATCTTGGGCGAGCCCGATTGGCTGCCGGCCGAGCTCGCCGCGAGCGTGGTCACCCGGCTGAAGGTGCTGGCCAAGCTGCTGACGTACGAGACCCAGACGCCGCAGGAAGGGCAGTTCCGCCTGGGCGACGCCGGCTCGCCGTTCCGCATCAGCACGTTCCCGACCCTCTTCGGCGAGAAGGTGGTCGTCCGCCGGCTCCCGTCAGCGGCCGACGGCCTGTCGGGGATCGACGACCTGGGCCTGCTGCCGGCGCCGCGGTCGGTGCTGGCCGGGTGCCTTGCCGAAACCTCGGGCGCGGTTCTGATCGTCGGCCCTTCGGGCAGCGGCAAAACCACCACGGCCTACGCCGCGCTGCGAGAGATCGTGCGGCAGTCGGCCGGCCGCCGGAGCATCGCCACGCTCGAAGACCCGATCGAAGTCGTGCTGCCAGGGGTCGCACAATCTCAGGCGGCGCCGCACGCCGGCTTCGACTTGTGGGTCGGCCTCCGGGCGCTCGTGCGGCAAGACCCCGAGGTGATCTTGGTTGGCGAGATCCGCGACGCGCAAACGGCGCAGGTCGCCTACCAAGCCGCCCTCACCGGCCAGCTGGTCGTTACGACGTTCCACGCCACCGACGCCGCGTCGGCCGTGGTCCGCTTGCTCGACATGGGTGTCCCCGCCTACATGCTGCGTGGCGCCACCCGGGCGGTTATCGCCCAGCGGCTGCTCCGCGCGTGCTGCCCGTGTCGGCGGGACGCACTGCAGGCCCGTACCGCAAGCGGGCAACCGGGCGACGTCCCGTGCGAGCTGTGCCGCGGCACCGGCTACCGCGGCCGGACCGTCGTGGCCGAGGCGGCAAAGCTGGCGTCCAGCGGCTTCCAGGCCGCCATCCAAGACGGCGCCCAACGGCGGGACCTGGAGACCGCCCTCCGCAGCGATGGCGTCCCCAGCCTGCGCGATCAAGCCGAAGAGCTAGCCCGGCGTGGCGAAACCGACCGCGCAGAAATCGAGCGTTTGCTTGGCAACGCACCCGCGGCGCCGCACAATGCGGCCGCGCCGCACCGCGGTGCGTAGGAGCGGGGCGGTGGCTGCCAATTACACGCGGGCGACGCTCAGCAGCCAACCAAACACTTGGCTGCGCTGCACACCGCGGGACACGCCGATCTGTACCACGCACGCAAAGCCTTGCTGAGCCACCTTTGCAAACGCACCAACAGATCGAGTCGCTCCTCGCCCTCAATCAGGAGATCGCGCTGTTGGTGCGTGCTGGGGTGCCCCTCGCGGCAGAGCTGCCCGCCTCGGCAGAGCGTTTGACCGAGCAACAGTCGCCCCTGTTGGCACGCGTGCAGGCGTGCGTGCAGGCCGGGGCCCCGCTGGATGAGGCCCTGGCCCAGCAGGGCGACGACATCCCCGAGACCTACGTCACCCTCGTCAGGGCGGGGCTCGCCGCAGACCGCTTGCCCGCCGCGCTCGAGGCCTTCGGCGTGGCCTACCGGCGGCTCGCGAACCTGCGGCGGGGCATGGCCGTCGCCCTGGTTTACCCCGTGGCCGTCGCCATGCTCGCGGTGGTGCTGCTTGTCTTCGCGGCCCTGGAGCTGCTGCCGACCTACAGCTGGCTTGGCGCCGACAGCCGGATCACCATCAACCGCTTCGTCGGCCCCGGCGGGCCGCGGCCGGTCGTTTGGCTCGGTGCGGCGGCGGTGGCCGCGGTGCTGGCGGCCGCGGCGTGGCGGGTAAAGCGCAACCCGATCGCCGCCGCGATGGGGCTGCTGGGCTGGGCGCCGGGCGTTGGGGCCACGCTCCGCCTCAGCGGGTACGCGGCCTACACGTGGACGCTCTGCCTGCTCGTCCAGAACCGTGTGCCGCTGGCCAGCTCGCTAAGGCTCTCCGCCGAAGCCTCGGGCTGGCGCCGGCTGGAGGAGCCTTCGCTCGCGCTTGCCGCCAAACTAGAGCGGGGCGGCAACCTGCGGGCGGAGCCCGCGCTGCTAGAGGAGCTGCCTCCACTCGTACGCATCGGGCTGCTGATTGGCGACACGCCGGAGAGGCTCGCCGAGGCCCTGGCCGCCGCGGCCGAGGACTACGACCGGCGTGCCCGCGAGTCCGCTAGCCGCGTAGCCGCCTATTTCCCGGCGGCGGCGGTGGCCGTGATTGGCGGCACAACGCTCGGCGTGTACGCCTACCTGATGCTGCAACCGTATGTTCAGGCGCTGATCGAAATCGTGGGCTGGCGCCCGTGACTACCGCGGCGCCGCGCGACCAAGCCGCAGTGATGCAAACCCCAACAACAGCGATGAGCCAAAACGGCTTGCCAACCGCCGGCGCGGCGCCCGGGCTCGCGAAGACGGGCCCCTCGCTGCTGGCGTCTCTGGCGGCGATGACGGGCTCACGCCTGCCGCTGCCGGACCTGCTGAGGGCGATCGCCCAGGAGCACCCGGGCGCCGCACGCCACGCGCTGCAGCGGCTCGCCGAGCGGGTCGAGTCGGGCGTGTCGCTCGACGAGGCGTTCGCTTCTACCGAGCGGCTGTTCCCACGCGGCCTGCGGCGCCCGCTGCAGCTGGCCGCCTCCGCCGGCAACCTGCAGGTAGCCCTGCCCGCGCTGGCGGTGCAAGAAGCCACGCGGGGCGACGTCCGCCGCCGGGTCGTCTCGGCGTTGGTCTACCCGGCGATGGTGCTGTGCTTCGCCTTCGGGCTAGCGGCGTTTGTAGCGGTTGCCATCCTCCCGCAGTTCGCCGGCATCTTTGAAGAGTTCGAGCTCGAGGGGCCCTTTAACACCGAGCTGCTATTCCGCACCGCCGCCGTGCTGCCGAAGGCGGCGCTGGTCGTCGGCG